>NZ_BAAAMR010000064.1:0-61864 GCF_039529375.1 Actinomadura napierensis | reverse complement strand
CGGCGCGGGCGGCGCGCTCCTGCGGGGACTCGGCCGCGGCGGAGCCGCCGGTGCCGGGGCCGGACGAGCCGCCGGGCGTGCTGTCGGGCGTGCTGTCAGGTGGGGTGTCGGTCACGGGCTTCCCGTCGGGGCTTCTCACGGTTGGCGGTGGACCGTCCCGAGCGTGCCACGGACGGCCCGCCCGGTCACGGATGGGCCGGGGACATGTCGGAGACGTCGTCCAGCGCGGCCCGGATCTCGTTCGGCAGCGTCAGGTCCTCGCTGTCCAGGATCGCCTCCAGCTGCGCCGCGGTCCGGGCGCCGACGATCGGCGCCGCCACCCCGGGACGGTCCCGGACCCAGGCCAGCGCCACGCTCAGCGGCGACACGCCGAGGCCCTCGGCGGCGGTCACCACCGACTCCACGATCCGCGCGCACTCCTCGTCCAGGTACGGCTGGACGAAGTCGGCGAAGCGCGGCGCGGCGGCGCGCGACCCGGCGGGGATGCCGGTGCGGTACTTGCCGGTGAGCACGCCCCGCCCGAGCGGCGAGAACGGCAGCAGCCCGGCCCCGGCGTCCAGCGCGGCCGGCACCACCTCCCGCTCGATGTCGCGGCTCAGCAGCGAGTACTCCAGCTGCGCCGACACGATCGGCGCGCGGCCCGGCCAGGCGCGCTGCCACGCGGCGGCCTTGGAGATCTGCCAGCCCGCGTAGTTGGACACCCCGACGTAGCGGGCCCGTCCGGAGGCCACCGCCTCGTCCAGCGCCGACAGGGTCTCCTCCAGCGGCGTCGCCGGGTCGTAGACGTGCAGCTGCCACAGGTCGACGTGGTCGAGGTCCATCCGGTCCAGGGAGGCGTCCAGGGCGCGCAGCAGATGCCGGCGGGAGCCGTCGTAGCGGCCGTTCGGCCGGATCGCGGCCTTGGTGGCGATGACCAGGGTGTCGCGGTCGACGACCTCGCGCAGCAGGTGCCCGAGGATCCGCTCGCTGTCGCCGTCGCTGTAGACGTCGGCGGTGTCCACCAGCGTGCCGCCGGCCTCCGCGAACGCCACGAGCTGCGCGACGGCCTCGTCCGGATCGGTGTCCTGGCCCCACGTCATGGTGCCGAGGCCCAGCCGGGACACCAGCAGCCCGCTCCGCCCGAGGTGACGCTCCTTCATAGGCGGTCAATCTAGCGGGCATCGCGCGGGCCCCACCCTGCCGCCACCGCCCGCGTCCGCCCGGTGACGGGCGCGGCGCCGGGTGGACGGAAGGTGACGCGAACATGAGCATGGCGCGTCCCAGCAGCAACAGATCGGGGTATTCGCGCTGGTCGGAGGTGTGGCGAGCGGCCCCGCGCCGGCGGCCGGGAACCGGGAGGCGGCGGGCGGCGGATACGCTTCACCGGTGATCGGGCGCCGTGGCCGATCTCGCATTCGGAGGGAACCCGCCGCTCGTGAACGTCGTGGAAGCGACCGTGCTCGGGGTCGTCCAGGGGCTCACCGAGTTCCTGCCGATCTCCAGCTCCGGCCATCTGCTGATCGTGCCGAAACTGCTCGGCTGGAAGGACCCCGGCGCCGCCTTCACCGCCGTCATCCAGCTCGGCACCATGGCCGCCGTCGTCATCTACTTCTGGCGCGACCTCGTCCGCATCCTGACCACGTGGACCAGGAGCCTGTGGACGCCGGAGCTGCGCCCGCACCAGGACGCGCGGCTCGGCTGGTACATCGGCCTCGGCACGATCCCGGTCGCCGTCATCGGCCTGGCCCTCAACGGCTTCATCGAGAACGGCGCCCGCAACCTGTGGCTGAACGCCTCCTCGCTGATCGTCCTCGGGCTGCTGCTGATGGTCGCGGAGTGGGCCGGCATCGGCAAGCGGGAGGTCGCCGACCTGAACCTGCGGGACGGCCTGGTCATCGGCGGGTTCCAGGCGCTCGCGCTGATCCCCGGGTCGTCGCGGTCGGGGTCGACGATGACCGGCGCGCTGTTCCTCGGCTACACCCGCGAGGCCGCCGCCCGGTACTCCTTCCTGCTGTCGATCCCCGCGGTGGTGCTGTCGGGGCTGTTCGAGCTGCGCAAGGCGTTCGACGGGTCGCTGCAGGTCGTCCCGACCGCGATCGCGACCGTGGTGTCGTTCGCGGTCGGCTACGCGTGCATCGCCTGGCTGCTGAAGTTCCTCACCCGGCACTCCACGAACGTGTTCGTGTTCTACCGGGTGGCGCTCGGCGGCGTCCTGCTCGGCCTGCTCGCGGCCGGCGCGATCTCCGCGACCTGAGCCGCCGCCGGCCCCGCCCTCGCGTGGAGCCTGGGGCCGGACGGACACGAAGATCCTGGTGGGATCTGTTCCGGCGGGTCGCCGCCGGGCTAAAGTGCCGGGCCATGGCCCCAGCCTCGTTCTCCATGCACTCGCCGGAGGCGCCGCAGGGCGCCGGCGGGCCGCCGGCTGGCCCGGTGTTCGGCGCCGGCCCCGGCGACGACCCGGGCTACCTCGCCTCGCTGCGGGACGCGACGGTGCTGGGACGGATGCGCCTGATGATGCTGGTGCTGGTCGGTGCGCCGCTGCTGATCCTGGCGCTGACCCCGCTGATCGTCGACAACCGCGGCGGCGCGGCCGGGGACGCCCCGCCGTGGATCTACGCGCCGCTGCTGCTGTCGGCGGCGGTCGCGGCGCGGGCTGGGCCGCGCGCCCCGCTGCCGATGGCGCCGGGCGCCCCGCCCGCCGTCGCGGCGCGGATGGCGCTGGTGCAGTTCCGGCAGGGCGTGCTGCTGCGGTTCGCGCTCGCGGAGGGCGTGATCCTTCTCGGGTTGCCGCTGGCGATGATCGGGCACGCCGAGGTGGTGTTCGCCGCCGGGTTCGCCGTCGGCTACCCGCTGCTGCTGTGGCTGGCGCTGCCCACCACTGGCGGGGTGGAGCGGCTCCGCCGCCGGCTGGAGTCGCGGGGCGCCGAGTCGCACCTGTGGGCGGTCCTGCTGGCCGCGCCCCCGCCCGAGCCCGTCTCGGTCAGGAAGCCCGGCCCGGACGCCCCGTGATCCGCGCGGCGTCCCGCGAGTGCCCTAGAGCCAGCCGCTCTTGCGGAGCCTGAGGTAGAGCAGGACGCAGACGGCCGCCATCACCAGCAGCACCACCGGGTAGCCCCACGACCATTTCAGCTCGGGCATGTGGGCGAAGTTCATGCCGTAGATCCCGGCGATCGCGGTCGGCACCGCGATGATGGCCGCCCACGCGGAGATCTTGCGCATGTCCTCGTTCTGCTGCTTGCCGAGCAGCGCCAGATGTGCGTTCAGCACGCTGTTGAGCAGCTCGTTGTGCGCGTCGACCTGCCCGTCCACCCGCAGCAGGTGGTCGAGCACGTCGCGGAAGTACTCGCGGGTCCCGGCGCACTCGGAGACGCGGCCCTTGACGATCTCCTGCAGGACGGGGACGAGCGGGTCCTCGGCGGTGCGGAACTCCAGCACCTCGCGCTTCAGCGAGTAGATGTCGGCGGTGACGTCGCGGGCCCGCGGGTCGAACACCGCCCGCTCCAGCCCGATGATGTCCACCTCGACCTCGTGCGCGACCAGCCCGTACCGGTCCACGACCTCGTCGCACACCGCGTACAGCACGGCGGTCGCGCCGTGCTTGAGCAGGTCCTTGTCCTCCTCGAGGCGCCTGCGGACGGGCCCGAGCGGGTTCCCCGCCCCGTGCCGGACGGTCACGGCGAAGTCGGCGCCGAGGAACACCATGATCTCGCCGACCTCGATGTCGGAGGTCTCGTCGATGTAGGCGAGGGTCTTCAGCACCACGAACAGGGTGTCGCCGTAGCGCTCCATCTTCGGCCGCTGGTGCGCCGACACCGCGTCCTCCGCGGCGAGGGGATGCAGCTGAAGCTCGTCCTTGACGAGCTCGAACTCCTCCTCGTCGGGCTCGAACAGGCCGATCCACAGGAAGCAGTCGCCGTTCGCGCGGGCGAGGTCGAAGGCGTCGCTGATGTCGCCGTCGATGTCGCTGCGGACGCCGCCGGCGTAGATGGCCTTGTCCACGATCACGCCACGCATTGTCGCGCATCCGGGGCGCCGCGCGGAAACGCGCCGGTGATCACATCCGCTCCGTCCATCTCCTACAGTGGCCAGTTGTGACGACGCTTCTCCTGGTAAGGCATGGCCTGACCGCTATGACCGGGCCGGTGCTGGCCGGCTGGACCCCCGGCGTGCGGCTGGACGAGCGGGGCCGCGCGCAGGCCGCCGCGGTCGCCGGGCGGCTGGCGGCGCTGCCGCTCGCCGCCGTCGTCTCCAGCCCCCTCGACCGGTGCGTCGAGACCGCGGAGACGCTCGCCGCCCCGCACGGCCGGGCCGCCGGCGGCGCCGTCGAGAAGGTGGAGACCGACGAGCGGTTCGGCGAGGTCCGCTACGGCGACTGGACGGGCCGCCCGATCAAGGAGCTCGCCGAGGAGCCGCTGTGGCGGGTCGTGCAGGCCCACCCGAGCGCCGCCCGGTTCCCCGGCGAGCACGGCGAGGCGATGGCCGACGCCCAGCACCGCGCGGTCGCCGCCGTCCGCGACTGGAACGAGCGCATCACCGCCGCCCACGGCCCCGGCGCCCTGTACGCGGTGTGCAGCCACGGCGACATCATCAAGGCGATCGTCGCCGACGCGCTCGGCCTGCACCTGGACCAGTTCCAGCGGATCCAGGCCGACCCCGCGTCGGTGACCGCGATCCGCTACACCGAGCTGCGCCCGTTCGTCGTCCGCCTCAACGACACCGGCGGCGACGTCGCCGATCTGCGGCCCGCCCCGGACGGGGACGATGACCGGAAAACCGGACCCGGGGCAAGTGACGCGGTCGTCGGCGGCGGCGCGTAGGGTCGATGCCATGCCCGTCATCTCCTACGACCTGCCGGAGCGGTTCGTCGCCGGCGCCGTCGGGCGCCCCGGCGACCGCGCCTTCTACCTGCAGGCCCGCGCCGGCCGCCGGGTGACCAGCGTCGGGCTGGAGAAGTTCCAGGTGACGCTGCTGGCCGAGCGCCTGGAGGAGCTGCTGGACGAGGTGCTGCGGCGCACCGGCGGCGAGGCGCACGTGCCCGCCGTCACCCCCTCCGAGCTGCGCGACGACGCCCCCCTGGAGCAGCCGGTCGAGGAGGAGTTCAAGGTCGGCACCATGGCGCTGGCCTGGGACCCCGACGACGAGCGGGTCGTCATCGAGGCGCAGGAGGTCACCGAGGCCGAGGAGGACGCCGAGGTCGGCGAGGACGACCCGGCCATCGCCGTGCTGCGGGTGCGGATCAGCGCCGCGCAGGCCCGCGCGTTCGCCGAGCGCGCCCTGCAGGTCGTCGCCGCCGGGCGGCCCCCGTGCCCGCTGTGCGGCCTGCCGCTGGACACCGAGGGCCACGTCTGCCCCCGCCAGAACGGATACCTGGGCTGAGATGGGCGAGGTCGGCACGCCGGGCCCGGCCGCGTCCGCGGACCGGGACCCGCACTGGATCACCGGCGGGGCGGCCGGGAGAATGAGCGCATGACGCAGTCCTCCCGGGACCGTGCCCCCGCCGAAGACCCGTCCGGCGACCGGGTCTCCCCCCGCGACGTCCCCGCCGCCGAGCGGCTGCTGCTCGGCGGCCGGCTGGCGATCGAGGGCCGCCTCGTCCAGGCGTCCAACGCCACCCTGTACTGCACCATCGAGCACGACGGCGTCAGCGCCGCCTGCGTCTACAAGCCCGTCGCGGGCGAGCGGCCGCTGTGGGACTTCCCCGACGGCACCCTCGCCGAGCGGGAGGTGGCCGCCTACGAGGTCTCCAAGGCGATGGGCTGGGGCACCATCCCGCCGACCGTCCACCGCGACGGCCCCTACGGCCCCGGCATGGTCCAGCTGTGGGTGGAACCCGACCCCGACGTCGACCTGGTCGAGCTGTCGCGCTCCGACGACGAGGCGATCCGCCGCATGGCGGTGTTCGACGCCGTCGTCAACAACGCCGACCGCAAGATCGGGCACCTGCTGCCGCCCGGCGACGGCCACGTCTACGGCTGCGACCACGGCGTCTGCTTCTCCGTGGAGTACAAGCTGCGGACGGTGCTGTGGCAGTGGCGCGGCAAGCCGCTCACCCCCGAGGCCGTCGAGGCCCTCACCCGCGTCGACCGCGCCCTGCGCGGCGGCCCCCTGGCCGCCCGCCTCGCCGAACTGCTGACCGCCGACGAGGTCGACGCCACCCGCCGCCGCGTCGAGCTCATGCTCAAGCACCGCATCCACCCCTACCCGCCCGAGGACTGGCCCGCCATCCCCTGGCCGCCGCTGTAGGTCCCGGACCCCCGGCGTTCGGGTGGGTTCGGGCGGAGTGCTCCAATTGGGGGCATGTGTACGGCGATCATCAGTGTCGACCCCTCCGCCGCCGTCCCGGTGCTCCTCGCGGGCGTCCGGGACGAGTTCGTCGCGCGGGAGTGGGAGCCGCCGGGCCGGCACTGGCCGGACCGGCCCGGCCTGGTCGGCGGGCGCGACCTGCGGGCCGGCGGCACCTGGTTCGCCGTGGACCCCGCGGCGCCGCGCGTCGGGCTGGTGCTGAACGGGCGCGGCCGGATGGCCCCCGAGGACGGCCGCGCCACGCGCGGCGAACTGCCGCTGCGGATGGCCGCCGACGGCAAGCTCGGCGAGCTCGGGCTCGCCGCGTTCGACCCCTTCCACCTCGTCGGCGCCGAGCCCGACCGGGTGCGGCTGTGGAGCTGGGACGGCGCCGAGCTCGTCGAGCGCGTCCTCGGCCGCGGCCTGCACATGATCGTCAACAGCGGACTCGAGGGCGAGGGGCAGCAGGAGGGCGGGACCGAGGACGCCTACATGGGGGCGCGGCTCTCCCATTTCCGGCCGCGGCTGGCCGCCGCACCACGGCCCGCGCCAGGCGCGACCGAGGACGTCCGGACGGCATGGGGAGCGTGGCTGCCCCTGCTGGAGGGCGACGGCCTGCCCCGCGCCGACCACCGCGCGCTGCTGCCGCTGCTGGACATGGGCGAGGGCCGCGTGTGGGGCACCACCTCCGTCAGCCTGGCGGCGCTCACGCCGGGCGGCGTCCGCTACGACTTCTCCGCCGCCCCCGGTGACGGGGCGGCCTGGTCGCGCGTGCTCTGACCCGCCGCCTCCGACCCGCCGCCTCCGCCCCGCCGCGCCGCCGCGTTTTCCTCCCCGTGCCCCCGCGATCATGACGCTGAGTGCTAATTTGACTACCTAATGCGATCTTCGTCGCGGGGCCGCGCCGGCCCCGCTCGCGGATCGCCCTGGCAGTCGGTCATCAGCAGACGGGGGAGTGCGCAGATGACAGCAGGGAGACGGGGGGCGGCGGTCACCGCCGGGCTCGGCGCGGCCGTGCTCGGCCTGGCGGCCTGCGGTGGCGGCGGGGGCGGAGGCGGCGGGAGCGCCGGCGGCACGCTGAAGGTCGTCGGGTCCTCCGACGTGGACCACCTCGACACCTCCAGCGTCTACACGACCTGGGGCAACATGCTGGCCCGCCAGTTCGCCCGGACACTGTTCGGGTTCAAGGCCGCCAACGACTTCGACAACGCCATCAAGGTGCAGCCGGACGTCGCGGCCGAGATCCCCAGCGCGCAGAACGGGGGCCTCAGCCAGGACGGCAAGACCTACACCATCAAGCTGCGCACCGGCGTGCTGTGGAACACCGACCCGCCCCGCGAGGTCACCGCGCAGGACTTCATCCGCGGCATCAAGCGGGTCTGCAACCCGGCCAAGCCGTCGGGCGGCAAGGCGTACTACACCGAGACCATCGTCGGGATGAGCGCGTTCTGCAAGGCCTACGGGGACGTCGACCCGAAGAACGCCTCCGCCTTGGCCTCCTACCAGAACGGCCACAACGTGGCCGGGCTGACGGCCAAGGACGACAAGACCCTCGTCGTCAAGCTGGTCCAGCCCGCGAGCGACTTCACCAACATCCTCGCGCTGCAGTTCGCGGCCGCGGCCCCGGCCGAGTACGACCGGTACATCCCCGACAGCCCGCAGTTCCGCCAGCACACGGTCTCCGACGGCCCGTACCAGATCGTCTCCTACACGCCGAACAAGCAGTACGTCCTCGACCGCAACAAGAACTGGAAGGCCGCCTCCGACCCGACGCGGGCGCAGAACCCCGACCGGATCCAGGTCACCATGGGCCAGGACTCGCCCGACGTCGTCCAGCAGCAGATGGAGCAGGGCTCCGCCGACCTCGCCTGGGACCAGCCGGTGCCGACCTCCCGGATCCCGAGCCTGAAGTCCAACCCGAACTTCAAGATCATGGAGGGGTCGTCCAGCAACCCCTACATCGTCTTCAACACCCTCAGCCCGAACAACGGCAAGGCGCTCGGCAAGGCGCAGGTCAGGCAGGCGATCAACTACGCGATCGACAAGACCGCGCTGATCCAGATCTACGGCGGGCCGGACGTCAGCGAGGTGCTCAACCAGGTCATCCCGCCGCGCAGCGTCGGCTACCAGCCGTTCAACCTGTACCCGACGCCCGGCAACGCCGGCGACCCGAACAAGTGCAAGCAGCTGCTCGCGCAGGCCGGGTACCCGAACGGGCTGACGCTGAAGTTCCCCTACCGGGTCTCCAGCAACCACCCGAAGGTCGCGCAGTCGGTGCAGGCCAACCTGAAGGCGTGCGGGATCACCGCCAACCTCACGCCCGACACCAACGGCACCTTCTACAACACCACGCTGGTGACCCCCGCCGACGCCAAGGCCGGCAAGTGGGACATCGCCGGCCCCGGCTGGGTGCCCGACTGGTACGGCAACAACGGCCGCACCAACATCGTGCCGCTGTTCGACGGCCGCCAGTACGGGCCGAACTCCACCAACTACGGCGACTACGACAACCCGAAGGTCAACACGCTCATCGACCAGGCGCTGAAGGCCAGGGACGTCAACACGGCCGCCGGGTTCTGGGCGCAGGCCGACAAGCAGATCATGCAGGACGCCGCGGTCGTCCCGCTGATGAACCAGAAGTACCCGATCTTCCACTCGTCGCGGGTGAAGAACGCGCTGTACCTGCCGCAGTACCAGGCGTACGACCTCAACCAGATGAAGCTCTCGTAGCCGGCGGCGCCCGGGCGCCCGCCGGCGGCGCCGCGCCCGGGCACCGGCCCGTCCCCGCCGTGCGGGCGCGGGCCGCCGGCCGGGCGAACGCGGACGCGAAGGGGCGTCGATGAGTCTTCTCGAGGTGACCGACCTGCGGGTCTCCTTCAGCACGCCGGACGGGGTGGTGCGCGCCGTGCGCGGCGTCTCGTTCGAGGTGGACCGGGGCCGCACGCTCGGCATCGTCGGCGAGTCGGGCTCGGGCAAGAGCGTCAGCACCCAGACCCTCATGGGCCTGACGCCGGGCGCGCGGGTGAGCGGGCAGGCCCTGTTCGAGGGCGCGGACCTGCTCACCGCGGGGGAGCGGCGGATGCGCCAGATCCGCGGCGCCGAGATCGCCATGATCTTCCAGGACCCGCTGTCCAGCCTGCACCCGCTGTACAGGGTGGGCCGGCAGATCGAGGAGATGATCCGCGCGCACGAGCCGGACACCGACCGCCGCGCGGCCCGCAAGCGCGCGGTGGAGATGCTCGGCACGGTCGGCATCCCGCAGCCCGCGCAGCGCGCCGAGGAGTACCCGCACCAGTTCTCCGGCGGCATGCGGCAGCGCGCGATGATCGCGATGGCGCTGGCGCTGAACCCGAAACTGATCATCGCCGACGAGCCGACGACCGCGCTGGACGCGACCGTCCAGGCGCAGATCCTCGACCTGATGCGGCGGCTGCAGCGCGAGTACGACACCGCCCTCATCATGATCACCCATGACCTCGGCGTGATCGCCGACATGGCCGACGACGTGCTGGTGATGTACGGCGGGAAGGCCGCCGAGAAGGCGCGGCGCCGCCCCCTGTACTACCGGTCGCACCACCCCTACACCAAGGGTCTGCTGCAGTCGACGCCGTCCGCGGCCGCCGGCGCGGACCGGCTGCGGCCGATCCCCGGTCAGCCGCCGAGCCTGATCAACATCCCGTCGGGGTGCGTGTTCCATCCGCGCTGCGAGTACGCGATGGACCGGTGCGTCACCGACGAGCCCGCCCTGGACCCGGTCACCGGCGACGACGACCCGTCGCACGTGTCGGCGTGCTGGCTGCCGCACGAGGCGGTCGGGCTCGGCGAGGACGCCGAGCGGCTGCGGCACCGGGCGGTCGAGGAGGGACGTGTGCGGGCGCGCCCGGCGGCGGCCGCGCGCGGCGGCGCACCCGAGGCGTCCGGTGCGGTCGACGCCGCCGCGCCGGGGACGGAGGCCCCGGAGACGGAGGCCCCGGAGAAGGAGGCGCCGGAGGCGGGCGCGGAAGGCGAGGGCGGCGGCGGTCCGCGGGGCGGTGCGGACGCGGGCGAGGACGACGGCACGCGCGGGGACGGCACGCGCGGGGACGGGGGCGCCGGGTGAACCACGACGCGAGCGGGCGGAACGGCGGGAGGGGCGCCGGGCAGGGCGAGGTCCTGGTCTCGGTCGACGGCGTCCACAAGCACTTCCCGAGCAGGCAGGGGATCGTCCTGAAGAAGGAGGTCGGCCGCGTGCACGCGGTCGACGGCGTCGACCTGGAGGTACGCCTCGGCGAGACCCTCGGGATCGTCGGGGAGTCCGGCTGCGGGAAGTCGACGCTGGCGCGCTGCATCACCGGGCTGCACCGGGTGACGGCGGGCCGGATCATGTTCGAGGGCGACGACATCACCCGGCTGGGCGGGGCGGGCCTGAAGGCGTTCCGCCGCGACGTCCAGATGATCTTCCAGGACCCGTACGGGTCGCTGAACCCGCGCCGCCGGGTCGGCTCCATCATCGGCGACCCGTTCGCCGTGCACTCGATCGCGGCGGGCGCCGAGCGCAAGCGCCGGGTGCAGGAGCTGATGGAGCTGGTCGGGCTGAACCCCGAGCACTACAACCGGTTCCCGGCCGAGTTCTCCGGCGGGCAGCGGCAGCGGATCGGGGTCGCGCGGGCGCTGGCGCTCAAGCCGAAGCTGATCGTGTGCGACGAGCCGGTGTCGGCGCTGGACGTGTCCATCCAGGCGCAGGTCATCAACCTGCTGAAGGACCTGCAGGACGAGATGGGCCTGACGTACGTGTTCATCGCGCACGACCTGTCGGTCGTCCGGTACGTCAGCGACCGGGTCGCGGTGATGTACCTCGGCAAGGTCGGCGAGGCCGCCGAGGCGGAGACGCTGTACGGGCGGCCCCGCCACCCCTACACCGCGGCGCTGCTGTCGGCGGCGTCGATCGCCGACCCGGACGAGGCGGAGCGCGCCGAGCGGATCGTGCTGACCGGGGACGTCCCGTCGCCGATCGAGCCGCCGCCGGGCTGCCGGTTCCATCCGCGCTGCCCGAAGGCCGCGGACCGGTGCGTCCGGGAGGACCCGCCGCTCGTCCCGCGCGAGGGCGACCCGCCGGACCACGTGACCGCCTGCCACTTCCCGGTGGAGCCGGGCGAGAGCCTCGCGCACAAGCACGCGGCGATCGCGCAGGTCTCCACCCAGCCGGAACTCCCGGAGGCCGAGGAATGAGCAGCTACACCGATCTCGAGGCGCAGGAGGTGGACCCGGAGGCGGGCACCGGGCCCGCCCGGGTGCAGGGCCGCACCCCCTTCCAGCTGGCGTGGGCCCGGTTCCGGCGCGACAGGCTGGCGGTGGCGTCGATCGTCGTGCTGGTGCTGATCGCGCTGTACGCGATCCTCGCGCCGGTGTGGGCGCACCTGACCGGCCACCCCTACGACGCGACGTTCCCCAAGACCGGGCTGGACGTGAACGGGCAGCCGCGCGGGCCGTCCGGGACGTTCTGGCTCGGCGCCGACCAGCTCGGCCGCGACGTGCTGGTCCGCGCCGCCTACGGGGCGCGGATCTCGCTGGTGGTGGGGATCCTGGCGGCGGTGCTCGCCTCGATCGTCGGGACGCTGGTCGGGGTGCTGGCCGGGTTCGTCGGCGGGGTGATGGACACGCTGCTGGCGCGGTTGATGGACATGACGCTGGCGCTGCCCTACCTGCTGGTGGCGATCATGCTGGCGACCACGTTCCAGATCTCCTCGGTCGGCGCCAGCCTCACGCTGACGATCCTGGTGATCGCGTTCTTCTCGTTCGCCGCGTTCGGCCGCATCATCCGCGGCCAGGTGCTGTCGCTGAAGCAGAAGGAGTTCATCGAGGCGGCCCGCTCGCTCGGCTCCTCGAACGCGCGGATCATGTTCGTCGACATCCTGCCGAACCTGGTCGCGCAGGTCACCGTGCTGACCTCGCTGCTGATCCCGACGTCGATCGTGTTCGAGGCGACGCTGTCGTTCCTCGGCGTCGGGGTGCGGCTGCCGATGCCGTCGTGGGGGTCGATGCTCGGCGAGGGCAGCGACGTGTTCCAGACCGCGTGGTGGCTGCTGGCGGTGCCGGGCGTCCTGCTGCTGCTGACCACACTGTCGTTCAACCTGCTCGGCGACGGGATCCGGGACGCCCTGGACCCGCGCGGCGACCGGGCGACCGGGGGAAGTGAGCGCCGATGATCCGTTTCGTCATCCGCCGCCTGCTGTACGCGATCATCGTGCTGTGGCTGGTGTCCACGCTGGTGTTCGTGTTCCTGCACGTCTCGCCCGTCCCGGTGGAGCGGGTCATCGGCGGGCCGCGCGCGACCACCGACACCCTCGAGCAGATCCGCCGCAACCTTGGCCTGGACCAGCCGGTCATCGTGCAGTACGGGCAGTTCCTCGGCCGGCTGCTGCACGCCAACCTCGGCGACTCCTACATCAACGGGGAGCCGGTGACGACCCTGATCGGGGACCGGCTGCCGACCACGCTGTGGCTGGTGTTCGGCGCCGGCATCCTGTGGTTCGTCGGCGGCGTGGTCACCGGGGTGCTGTCGGCGACCCGGGCGCGCAGCCTGTGGGACCGGGTCGTGACGGTGTTCGTGCTGGTCGGGCTGTCGACGCCGCCGTTCGTGATGGCGCTGGTGCTGCTGTTCCTGTTCGCCACCAAGCTGAGCGAGGCGGGCGTGTACTTCTTCGAGGCGGGCCCGCCGCTGCAGATGCACTTCTTCCGCCGGATGATCCTGCCGTGGATCGCGCTGGCGTTCCTGATGGTCGCGGCCTACACCCGGCTGACGCGCGGCGCGATGCTGGACGTGCTGGGGGAGGACTACGTCCGGACGGCCCGCGCCAAGGGCCTGTCGCAGCGCCGCGTCGTCTACAAGCACGGCCTGCGGGCGGCGCTGACCCCGGTCGTCACCCAGTTCGGCATCGACCTCGGCGCGCTGATCGGCTCCACGATCGTCACCGAGAAGGTGTTCGGGCTGCAGGGGGTGGGGCAGCTGGTCTACCAGTCGATCGCGCTCGGCGACACCCCGGTGATCATCGGGGTGACGCTGATGGTGACGTTCTTCGTCATCGTGGCGAACCTGCTGGTGGACATCGGCTACTCGTTCCTGGACCCGCGCGTGCGGCTGTCCTGACCCGCCCCCGCGCGGGGGACGGGGGCCGCCCGGGGCGGGTCACGATGCGGACACTCGGGACGGTCAACACGATCTCGGAGTAATTTCGCGAGAGGGGCATGGATAAGCTTTCCGTATGCGATCGTGGCCCGCTTCCGACGTCCCCAGCCTCACCGACGCGGGACTGCCCGCCGCGGCGCGGCGGCTCAGCCTGTACGACACCGGAACGGGCGCGGTGCGGCCGACGACCCCCGGCGCCACCGCGCGGATGTACGTCTGCGGGATCACCCCCTACGACGCGACGCACCTCGGCCACGCCAACACCTATCTCGCGTTCGACCTCGTCAACCGGGTGTGGCGGGACCTCGGGCACACCGTGCACTACATCCAGAACGCCACCGACGTCGACGACCCGCTTCTGGAACGTGCCCAGCAGACCGGGGAGGACTGGCGGGAGCTGGCCGACCGGGAGATCCAGCTGTTCCGCGACGACATGGCGGCGCTGCGGATCCTGCCGCCGGACCGCTACGTCGGCGCGGTCGAGTCGATCCCGCTGATCGTCGAGATGATCGAGAAGCTGCGCGGCCGGGACGCCACCTACGAGGTCGACGGCGACGTGTACTTCCCGGTCGCCGCCGACCCCGCGTTCGGGCAGGTCAGCCGACTGTCGCGGGAGGAGATGGGGCCGCTGTTCGCCGAGCGCGGCGGCGACCCGGACCGGCCCGGCAAGCGCGACCCGCTGGACGCGCTGGTGTGGATGGCGCGGCGGCCCGGCGAGCCCGGCTGGGACTCCCCGTTCGGGGAGGGCCGCCCCGGCTGGCACGTGGAGTGCTCGGCGATCTCCATCGAGTACCTCGGCATGGGCTTCGACGTCGAGGGCGGCGGCTCGGACCTGGCGTTCCCGCACCACGAGATGGGCGCCTCGCACGCGCAGATCGCGACGGGGGAGCGCCCGCACGCCCGCGCCTACGTGCACGCCGGGATGGTCGGCCTGGACGGCGAGAAGATGTCCAAGTCGCGCGGGAACCTGGTGTTCGTGTCGAAGCTGCGCGAGGCGGGCGTCGACCCGATGGCGATCCGGCTGGCGCTGCTGGCCCACCACTACCGCTCGGACTGGGAGTGGACGGCGCGCAGCTGCGCGAGGCCGCCGGCCACCTGGACCGCTGGCGCGCCGCCGCCGCGCGCCCGGCCGGCCCGTCGGCCGGGCCGGTCGCCGACACCGTCCGCGAGCGCCTCGCCGACGACCTGGACACCCCGGCCGCGCTCGCCGCGATCGACGCGTGGGCCGCCGCCGAGGGCACCGACGAGGCGTCGCCCGCGCAGGTCCGGGCCCTCACCGACGCCCTGCTCGGCATCACCCTGTGACCGCCGCGGGCTCACCGGCCCCTCACGTCGCTGATGGTCATGGTGGGGCGGGTGGGGCGCACTCGTCGGCGTGCGCGGGGCCATCACCGGCGGGTCTCTTAACCACGGGAGCGCAGCCCGGTAGAGTCCGCCGCATGCGCATGGAACTGGTCGTGCTGATGCTGCCGGGCGTCCTCGTCGCGCTGGTGGTGTTCGCCTCGATCAAGCGCCCGGACGAACCCGGGGAATGACGGCCGCCGGTCAGCCGGGGTCGCGGCGCCGCAGGTAGCGTTCGAACTCGCGGGCGATCGCGTCGCCGCTGGCCTCGGGCAGCTCGGTGGCGTCCTTCTGCTCCTCCAGGGTCCGCACGTACTCGGCGACCTCGGAGTCCTCCTCGGCGAGCTCGTTGACGCCGTTCTCCCAGGCCCGCGCCTCCTCGGGCAGCTCGCCCAGCGGGACGGTGACGTCCAGCAGGTCCTCGACGCGGCGCAGCAGCGCCAGCGTCGCCTTCGGCGACGGCGGCTGCGCGACGTAGTGGGGGACCGCCGCCCACAGCGACACGGTGTCCAGGTCGGCCTTGGCGCAGGCGTCCTGCAGTACCCCGAGGATCCCGGTGGGCCCCTGGTAGCGGGCCGGCTCCAGGTGCAGGGTGCTGACCAGCCCGGCCTCGGACGCGGCGCCGGTGACCGGCACGGGGCGGGTGTGCGGAGCGTCGGCGAGCAGCGCGCCGAGCAGCACCACGTTGCGCACGTCCAGCTCCAGCATCAGCCCGACCAGCTCGCGGCAGAACGACCGCCACCGCATGTTCGGCTCGATGCCGTGGATCAGCACGACGTCCTTGCCGTTGGGGAGCCGCGCCCAGGAGATCCGGGTGGTGGGCCAGGTGATGTCGCGGGTCTCCCCGTCGACCATCTCCACGATCGGGCGGGTGACCTGGAAGTCGTAGTAGTCGTCGGGGTCGAGCTCGGCGACCGGTACCGCGTCCCAGCTCGACTCCAGGTGCTGGATGACCCCGCTGGCGGCCTCCCCGGCGTCGTTCCATCCCTCAAAGGCGGCCACGAGCACCGGTTCGACGAGCTCCGGCACGCTCTCCAGCTCGATCACGCGCTGCCTCCTTCCGACGCCTGGGTACAGCGTCACCGGCGGGGGTCTCATTCCCGGGGTCGGGGGCCCCGCTCATGATCGGTGGCTGTCAGCCTACGTCCTGACAGTGACCTACCCCACCGTTCCGCCGCCAGACCCCCGGCCTGTACGCCCGCGGCGGAACGGAGGTCACGATCGCATCACTTGCCGTCGGTGGTGTGCACGATCAGCACGTCGCACGGGGACCGGTGCGACAGGTTCGCCGGGACGGAGCCGAGGATGCGGCCGGCGAGGCTGTTGAGGCCGCGGTTGCCGATCACCACCAGCTCGGCGCCGCGCTCCTTGGCGACGCGGCTGATGACGTCGACGGCGTCGCCCTCGACGGACTCCTGCTGGATGTCCCGGGCGCCCGCCGCCACGGCCCGCTCGCGCGCGGCGCGCAGCGCGTCGTCGGCGGGCGTGGAGCCCTGCACCTTGTAGGCCAGGTCGCCGAGCCGGTCGGCGGCGCTGGCGCGCTCGCGCTCGGGCATCGGGCTGTAGGCGGAGGCGAGCAGCAGGGTGGCGCCGGTCGCGGCGGCCAGCTGCGCGGCCCGGTCGACCGCGCGGAACGAGGTCTCCGAGCCGTCGGTGCCGACGAGGATCATGCGGTACGCGCTCATGCCGCTCCTTACCCGTTGGTAGTAACTGGGGGCACGTTATCGGTCCTGTGACCCATCCGTCACCGTCTTCTTGCACGGCCCGTCCCGTTCCGCCATGTGGACGGAGCGGAGGCCGCCGGGGACCCGCCGATAAGCTGGGACCCCATGAGCACCCCCGTTCCGCCCTCCCCGCGTCAGGCCTTGAAGGAGCGCGCCGTCGTGGCCGACGGGGGCATGGGGACGATGCTCCAGGACGCCGGCCCCACCCGGGAGATCGTCAACGACGTGCTGCTGAACGGGATGAAGACCGTCGGGGAGCTGTTCGGGCCCGGGCAGATGCAGCTGCCGTTCGTGCTGCAGTCCACCGCGGTGATGAAGGAAAACCTGGAGGAGCTGCTCGCCGGCCTGTACGACGGCGAGGTCCGCTACGCCCGCGACGCGTTCGAGGGCCTGCGGCTGATGAACGCGTTCATGGCCGTCGAGCGCGGCGAGGAGGGCGCGAGCCTGCCGCCGCTGCACGAGCGGAGGGTGCGGCGGGGCGCGACCTTCAAGGTCACCGAGCCGCCGTTCTGGGGCGACCGGGTGGTCAAGGGCGTCGCCCTCGCCGACTACGCCGCCTTCCTGGACGAGCGCGCTACCTTCATGGGCCAGTGGGGCCTCAAGCCGTCCCGTGGCGGCGACGGCCCGTCCTACGAGGAGCTGGTGGAGACCGAGGGGCGGCCCCGGCTGCGGATGTGGCTGGACCGTGTCCAGACCGAGGGCCTGATCGAGGCCGGAGTCGTGTACGGGTACTTTCCGGCCGTGTCGGAGGGCGACGACCTGGTCGTCCTCAACGAGGACGGGGCGCAGCGGGAGCGGTTCGGCCCGAGGATCGCCGAGGCCACCGGGGAGCTGTTCGCCGATGACGAAGCGCTGATCGAGTACTGGCACGCTCGTCCGGCTGCTGGATCCCGGCCGGATCGGGGTGGCGCTGAGGATTTCGATCCGCGGCGGTGCTCCGGCGCGTGACGCGGCAACGAGGAAGGATGGACGATTTGGGGGACGGGCGCGGCGGCCTGCAGGCCGTGCTGTTCGACATGGACGGGCTGCTCGTCGACTCCGAGCGGGTATGGCTCGAGGTCGAGGAGCAGGTCGTGGCCTGGCTCGGCGGCGAGTGGAGCGAGGAGCACCAGCGGTCGCTGGTCGGCGGCTCGCTGAGCGTCGGCGTCGACTACATGCTGAGGCTGACCGGGGCGGACGTCGCGCCCGAGGAGGTCGGGCGGCGGATGCTGGACGGCATGCACGAGCGGCTGAGCGAGAGCGTCCCGCTGATGCCGGGCGCCAAGGAGCTGCTGGTGGAGCTGAAGGACGCGGGCGTCACCACGGCGCTGGTGTCCTCCAGCCACCGCAGGCTCATCGACCCGGTGCTGGACGCCGTCGGACGGGAGTTCTTCGCGCTCAGCGTCGCGGGTGACGAGGTCGCGCGCACCAAGCCCGACCCGGAGCCGTACCTGACCGCGGTTGCGCGCCTCGGCGCCGTCCCGGGCCGCTGCGTGGTGCTGGAGGACTCCCCGAACGGGGTGGCCGCGGCGGAGGCGGCCGGCTGCGTCACCGTCGCCGTGCCGTGCCTCCTGCCGATCCCGCCCGCGCCCGGCCGCACCGTGGTCGGTTCGCTGCGCGAGGTGACGATGGAACGGCTGTTCTCGCTGGTGGGGTGAGGTTCGGCGGCGCCTGGAGTGGGCCCGCTCGACCGGTTCGACGTCCAACCGTTGCGCGATGTTGATCTCCGTTGCCCCTGCCAGGGGCCCCTAGGGGGCGGGTCACGCCCGAGGAGGAGACCGAAATGTCCGCAAACCGTCCGCCGGGAGGAGCGGGATCGGCCCTCGGACGTGTGACGATGGAAGGACAGCGGTACAGCAGCACCGTACGGAGTGAGGGGCCGGCATGAGCGATACGGCGATCGATCTGATCAGCCTCGGGGTGACCCTGGTCGGGCTGGTCATCAGCTGGGGGGTCTACCGGCGCCGCGGGGCGGCGTCGGGGATGCGCGGCGCCGCGCTGTCGCTGGTGCCGCTGGCCGCGGCGATGACCGGGGTGACCGAGTTCTTCGTCGATCTGGCGTTCAGCCCGGTGAAGTGGGCCGGGGTCGGGGTGGCGGGGCTGGCCGTCCTGCTCTACCTGACCTCGGGCGCGATGCTGAGCCGCCGCGCCGGGGACGACGACGCCGGCGGGAAGCCCGCGGCCCGCGGCGGGGGCGAGCCGAAGGCGGCGGGCCGCGCCGGGCGCAAGCCCAAGGGCGAGGTGGGCGGCGCGCAGCCGTCCGGCGACCCCGAGCTGGCGGAGATCGAGAAGATCCTGCGGAACCGCGGCATCTCCTGACGTCCGGGTCTCCCGGACGCCCGTCCGGGTCCGGCGGCGGGCCGGGACGTCCCCTGCGAGGGGGGCGTCCGGGCCCGCCGTTTCTGCGTCCGGAGGCCCTGACCTGCGGACGATCAATCTCAGAACGGACTCAGTACGGTAAAGCTTGCCGGTCTAGACCGCGTTGGTGTTGCAGAGCACGGTGGAAGCGAACGTACTATTCGGGCGGTTTGTCCAGCGTGTTGAGTGAGCACGTCCGCCCGAGATGACGACGAGATCACAAGTCAGATACGGGTACTGGCGCAGCCCGTCTCACGGATGGACAGTCGTGGCCGAGGGGCTACCTTTCCCTTCAGCAAACGCGGCGTAACGGGCACGGGGTCAGCGGATGATCTCCGCGACCGCCGGTCACCGCGCCGGCGGCGGCTATGGCCGAACCTGTGGCCGGACGGTAGGAGGTATGAAGCGTGGGGGCACCGATCGAGGTCTCCGGTTCCGAGGCGGAAGCACAGCCGGACGCCGTCCTCGCGGGTCTTGAACGCTCGGCGATCCAAGGGCGCTCGCTCGGCCAGATCGCCTGGACCCGCCTCAAGCGGGACAAGGTCGCGATGGCCAGCGCCGTGTTCATCGTCCTGCTGATCATCGCCGCTCTGCCCGGGGTCACCAACCTGCTGGTGAGCTGGTTCGGGTCCCCGCCCGACAAGTTCCACCAGACGCTCGTGGACCCGACGCTCGGCACCCCGTACGGCAAGTTCGGCGGCGTCAGCGGGCACCACATCTTCGGCATCGAGCCGACCAACGGCCGCGACCTGTTCGCCCGCGTGCTGTACGGCGCGCGCGTCTCGCTGATCATCGGCGTGCTGGCCACGCTGGTGTCGGTGGTCATCGGCACGCTGCTCGGCGTCGCGGCCGGCTTCTTCGGCGGCTGGGTCGACATGGTGATCGCCCGGCTGATGGACATCTTCCTGGCGTTCCCGCTGATCATGTTCGCGATCGCGCTGTCGGGCGTGCTGCCCAGCAGCATGCTGGGGCTGTCGGGCAACAACCTGCGGATCGCGATCCTGGTGTTCGTCATCGGCTTCTTCGCCTGGCCGTACATCGGCCGCATCATCCGCGGGCAGACGCTGTCGCTGCGGGAGCGGGAGTTCGTGGACGCGGCCCGCAGCATGGGCGCGCGCAACTCCTACATCCTGTTCAAGGAGCTGCTGCCGAACCTCGTCGCGCCGATCACCGTCTACGCGACGCTGCTGATCCCGACGAACATCCTGTTCGAGGCGGCGCTGTCCTTCCTGGGCGTCGGCATCAACCCGCCCGCGCCGTCCTGGGGCGGGATGCTGAACCAGGCCACCGAGCTGTACTCCGTCGCCCCGCACTTCGTCATCGTCCCAGGTCTGGCGATCTTCGTCACCGTGCTCGCCTTCAACCTGTTCGGCGACGGTCTGCGCGACGCTCTCGACCCTCGGTCCCGTTGACCCCGGCACTTGGCCGGCAGTAGTGAAAGGGAAGTAATGAGATCTTCCAAGGTCATCTCCGTGGCGGCGGCGGGAGCCGTCGTCCTCAGCCTCGGGCTCAGCGCCTGCGGCGGGGGCGACGACTCCGGCGACGGCGGCGGCGGCAAGGCGAAGTTCGACGCCGGGTCCAAGGGCATCGTCAACGCGTCCGACAAAAAGGGCGGCACGCTGGTGATGGCGCAGCCGGACGACTTCGAGTCGCTCGACCCCGCCAACATCTACTACGCCTACGGCTCGGACTTCTTCCGGCTCTACTCCCGGACGCTGGTGACCTACACCTCCAAGCCGGGCGAGGAGGGCACCAAGCCGTCCCCGGACCTCGCGCAGGGCCTCGGCACGCCGTCCGACGGCAACAAGACCTGGACCTACAAGCTGAAGCCCGGCCTCAAGTACGAGGACGGCAGCGTCATCAAGGCCCAGGACATCAAGTACGCGGTCGCGCGCACCTTCGACCGCGGCGTGCTGCGCAACGGCCCGTCCTACTTCACGCAGATGCTGGAGGCGGGCGACTACAAGGGCCCGTTCAAGGACAAGAACCTCGACCACTTCAAGGGCGTCACGACGCCCGACGACTCGACCGTCGTCTTCCACCTGAAGGCGCCGTTCTCCGAGTGGGACCAGCTGGTGATGTTCAGCGGCCAGACCGTCCCGGTCCCGCAGGCCAAGGACACCGGCACCCAGTACGGCATGCACCCGTTCTCCTCGGGCCCGTACAAGTGGCAGGCCGACTACAAGATGAAGCAGGGCGGCACCCTGGTCCGCAACACCTACTGGGACCCGAAGACCGACCCGAACCGCAAGGCCCTCCCGGACAAGGTCGTCGTCCAGTCCGGCCTGTCGGCGGACGAGATCGACAACCGTGAGATCGACGGCACCGTGCAGATCGACCTGCCCGGCACCGGCGTGCAGGCCGCGGCCCGGCAGAAGATCCTGAGCGACCCCAAGCTCAAGGCCAACTCCGACGACCCGCTGGCCGGCTTCCACTGGTACATGCCGATCAACACCGAGATCGTGCCGAACGTCGAGTGCCGCAAGGCGATCGTCTACGCGACCAACCGCGACGCGCTCTGGCGCGCCTACGGCGGTGACGTGGGCGGCGAGATGGCCACCTCGATCATGCCGGCCGACATCCAGGGCCGCGAGAAGGGCACCGACGCCTACACCAAGGCCCAGGTCGGCTACACCGGCGACGTGAACGCCGCCAAGCAGTCCCTGGCCAAGTGCGGCAAGCCGAACGGCTTCGCCGTCACGATGCTGTTCCGCAGCGACCGCCCGAAGGAGCAGGCCGCCGCCGAGGCGATGGAGCAGGCGCTCGGCCGCGTCGGCATCAAGCTGACGCTCAAGGGCTACCCGCACGGCACCTACACCAACGAGCAGTTCGGCTCGCCGGCGTTCAACAAGAAGAACAACGTGGGTCTCGGCACCTACGGCTGGGCGCCCGACTGGCCCACCGGCTACGGCTACCTGCAGGCGGGCACGGACGGCAAGGCGATCCAGGAGACCGGGAACGTCAACATCAGCATGTTGAAGGACCCGCAGATCGACAAGATGTGGAACGACGTCGTCAAGGTCAACGACCCGAACCAGCGGGCGCAGATCTACAACCAGATCGACCAGCGGGTCCGCGACCTGGCGGCGATCATCCCGACCGTCTACGCCAAGTCCCTGCTGTACAGGTCGCCGAAGCTCACCAACGTGTACGTCCACTCGGGCTACGGCATGTACGACTACGCCAACCTCGGTGTGACCAGCTGAGCAGGCACCTTCCGCACTACCCGATAGAAGGCAGGTGAAGGCAGAGGGCGACCGCCGGGGCCGATCCCCCGGCGGCCGCCCGTGCCAGACGCTGTGATCGCATTTCTTGTTCGCCGCCTGCTCGGCGCCGTAGCGCTGCTGATCGTGATCAGCCTCGTGACGTACGGGATCTTCTTCCTGCTGCCCAAGCTCGCCGGTGTGTCCACAGACGACCTGGCGGCGAGGTTCGCCGGCAAGGCTCCCGACGCTACGACGCTGGAGGCGATCAAGGAGCGGTTCGGCCTCGACAAGCCGTTCTTCGTGCAGTACGGCGAGTTCATGAAGACGCTCGTCACCGGTGGCGACTACGACACCGGCACGTCGACGGTCCATTGCTCCGCGCCGTGCCTGGGCTACTCCTTCCGGACCAACCAGGCCGTGACGCCGCAGCTGCTGCAGCGCGCGCCGGTGACCCTGTCCATCGCGGTGGGCGCCGCCGTGCTGTGGCTCCTCGCGGGCGTCGCGACCGGCGTCGTGTCGGCGCTGAAGAAGGGCAGCATCTTCGACCGCGCCGCGATGATCATCGCGCTGGCCGGCGTCTCCCTGCCGATCTTCTTCACCGGCCTGCTGGGCCTGGCCTACGTCGTCCACGCCTGGGGCATCCTGCCCGAGGTGAACTGGACGCCGCTGAGCCAGGATCCGGCGAAATGGTTCACCTCGCTGATCCTGCCCTGGATCAGCCTCGCGCTGCTGTACGCCGCGATGTACGCGCGGCTCACACGGGCGGGCATGCTGGAGACCATGAACGAGGACTTCGTCCGCACGGCGAGGGCCAAGGGGCTCAGGGAGTCCACGGTCGTCACCAAGCACGCGCTGCGCGCCACGCTGACGCCGATCCTGACCGTGTTCGGCCTGGACTTCGGCCTCCTGCTGGGCGGGGCCATCATCACCGAGGCGACCTTCGGCCTTCCCGGGCTCGGACGGCTGGCCCTGGACGGGGTGAACCAGAGCGACCTGCCCGTCGTCGTCGGCGTGACGATCACGACGGCGCTGTTCGTCGTGCTGATGAACCTGATCGTGGACCTGCTGTACGCCGTCGTCGACCCGAGAGTGAGGCTGGCCTGATGACCGACACCACCCCGGCCGGCACCGCGCCGGCCGCCGGGGGGCAAGCTCCCACGGCGTTCCTCGAGGTCCGCGACCTCAAGATCCACTTCCCGACCGACGACGGGCTGGTCCGGTCCGTGGACGGCCTGTCGTTCCAGCTGGAGCGCGGCCGCACCCTCGGCATCGTCGGCGAGTCCGGCTCCGGCAAGAGCGTCACCAGCCTCGGCATCCTCGGCCTGCACAACCGCGACAACGCCACCGTGTCGGGGGAGATCTGGCTGGACGGCAAGGAGCTCGTCGGCGCCCCCCGCGGCGAGGTCCGCCGGATGCGCGGCCGCAAGATGGCGATGATCTTCCAGGACCCGCTGTCGTCGATGCACCCCTTCTACACGATCGGCCACCAGATCATCGAGGCCTACCGGGTGCACAACGACGTGTCCAAGCAGGTGGCGCGCAAGCACGCCATCGACATGCTCGGCCGCGTCGGCATCCCCAAGCCCGACAAGCGGGTCGACGACTACCCGCACCAGTTCTCCGGCGGCATGCGGCAGCGCGCGATGATCGCGATGGCGCTGTCCTGCGACCCCGAGCTGCTGATCGCCGACGAGCCGACCACGGCGCTGGACGTCACCGTCCAGGCGCAGATCCTGGACCTGATCCGGGACCTGCAGCAGGAGTTCAACTCCGCCGTCATCATGATCACCCACGATCTCGGGGTGGTCGCGGAGCTGTCGGACGACATCCTGGTGATGTACGCGGGCCGCTGCGCGGAGTACGCCTCGGTCGAGGAGGCCTTCCACAAGCCGCTGCACCCCTACACCTGGGGGCTGCTCGGCTCGATGCCGAGGCTGGACCGCGAGCGCACCGAGCGGCTGATGCCGATCAAGGGGACCCCGCCGAGCCTGATCAACGTCCCGCAGGGCTGCGCGTTCAACCCGCGCTGCGCCTACCGGGACCTGAACGGCGACAAGTCCACGACGGTGCGGCCCGACCTGGTCGAGGCGGTCCCGGGCCACAAGGTGGCCTGCCATCTCCCGCTGGAGAAGAAGCGGGAGATCTGGGAATCCGAGATCCGGCCGAAGCTGTGACGAGCACGGGGAACAAGACTGTGAGCACTTCTGACACCGCCGCGCAGGGGACCACCGTCCCCGGCGCCGCGGAGACCTCCGCCGACGCGGCAGCGGCCCGTCCCGCCGGGGACGGGGAGATGCTGCTGGAGGTGGACGGCCTCGGCAAGCACTTCCCCGTCACCGCGGGGCTGCTGCGCCGGCAGGTCGGGGCGGTGAAGGCCGTCGACGGCGTGTCGTTCTCCGTCCGCAAGGGCGAGACCCTCGGCCTGGTGGGGGAGTCGGGCTGCGGCAAGTCCACCACCGGCCGGATGATCATGCGGCTGCTGGACCCCAGCTTCGGCACCATCCGGTTCGAGGGCCAGGACATCACCTCGATGTCGCAGGCGCGGATGCGGCCGTTCCGCCGCGACCTGCAGATGATCTTCCAGGACCCGTACTCGTCGCTGAACCCGCGCAAGACGGTCGGCGCGATCGTCGGGGCCCCGTTCCGGCTGCAGAACATCCAGACCGAGAACGGCGTGAAGATGGCCGTCCAGGAGATCCTGGAGCTGGTCGGCCTCAACCCCGAGCACTACAACCGGTACCCGCACGAGTTCTCCGGCGGCCAGCGCCAGCGGATCGGCATCGCCCGCACCCTGGCGCTCAAGCCGAAGCTGATCGTCGCGGACGAGCCGGTGTCGGCGCTGGACGTGTCGGTGCAGGCGCAGGTCGTCAACCTGCTGGAGGACCTGCAGGACGAGCTCGACCTCACCTACGTGGTGATCGCGCACGACCTGTCGGTCGTCCGGCACATCTCCGACCGGGTCGCCGTCATGTACCTCGGCAAGATCGTCGAGATCGCGGACCGCAACGACCTGTACGAGCGGCCGATGCACCCCTACACCAACGCGCTGCTGTCGGCGGTGCCGATCCCCGACCCGGCCGAGCGCGGGAACCGGCAGCGGATCCGGCTGCAGGGCGACGTGCCGAGCCCCCTCGACCCGCCGCCCGCCTGCCGGTTCCACACCCGCTGCTGGAAGGCGCAGGACATCTGCAAGCAGGTCGAGCCGCCGCTGATCGAGCTCAGCCACGGCCACCACGCCGCCTGCCACTTCCCGGAGAACACCACCGTGTCGGCCACCGACGAGGTCGCCAAGGCCGCGGTGGCGCCCGGCGCCGCGCCCGCCGCCGAGACCGACGGCGAACCGACCGACTAGCATCCGGCCGGCCCGGCCGCGCCTTCACGGCGCCGGGCCGCCGGTGAGGACCCGCCCCCGGGCGTGCCTCCCGCACGCCGAAGCCCCGGCCCCCGCGAAGGGGGACCGGGGCTTCGCCGTTCCGCGCCGCAGGGCGCCCGGCCCTACTCGGTCGAGATCGCCTTCAGCACGTCCATCCGCCCGGCGCGCCACGCCGGCCACAGCGCCGCCAGCACACCGATCACCGCGGCGACCACCAGGTACACGCCCAGCGTCCCGTACGGCACCGCCAGCACCCCGAGGCCCTGGTCCTTCAGCGCGTTCTGCAGCGCCGCGCCGAACGCCACCCCGATGCCCATCCCGAGCACCGCCCCGAACACCGCGATCACGATCGACTCGACGCGGATCATCCGGCGCAGCTGCCGCCGGGAGATCCCGATCGCGCGCAGCAGCC
The DNA here is from genome assembly GCF_039529375.1 of Actinomadura napierensis. Lineage (NCBI taxonomy): Bacteria > Bacillati > Actinomycetota > Actinomycetes > Streptosporangiales > Thermomonosporaceae > Actinomadura > Actinomadura napierensis. Next base: position 36,045 of record NZ_BAAAMR010000064.1, on the reverse strand, counting down.
CGATCTCCCGGGTCCGCTCGATCACCGACAGCGCCAGGGTGTTGACCACCCCGACCGCCGCGATGATGACCGACATCGCCAGCAGGATGGACAGGAACGTCACGAACCCGTCGACCTGCTTGCGGGCGTCCTTCTTCAGCGACGTCTGGTCCGACACCTTCAGGTTCGGGTACGCCTTGATCGACGACTCGATCGCCGTCTTGGTCGACGCGTCGGTCTTCGCGGCGTTCACCAGCACCGCGTCCACCGACGGCCGCACCGTGTGCTTCAGGTACACCTGCTGGGAGATGATCCGGCTGCCGATCAGGTCGCTCTTGGCGAAGATCCCGGTCACCTTCAGCTGCTCGGTCTTCCCGTCGGGGAACAGCGCCGGCACCGTCGACCCGACGTGCCAGCCCTTGTCCTTCGCGGTCGACTCGTTCACCATCAGCCCGGCCGCGCCGATCGACGCGCCGCCCGACACCACCTTCAGCCGCGCCGCCTCGGCGATCACGCCGACGTCGCCCGACATGTACGTGCCGCGCTCACCGCCGATCTTCGCGGTGCCCTCGTAGGTCGCCGACGCCGACTCCACCCCGGGCGCCGCCTTGATCTTCTGCGCGGCGTCGGCGGTGATGTCGCCGCCGGTCGCCTGCACCAGGTAGTCCGCGCCGAACTGCGCGTCCACCTGCTCCTCGATCGACGCCCGCATCGTCGCGCCCAGCACGTTCACCGTCGTGATCAGCGCCAGGCCGATCATCAGCGCGGCGGCGGTCGCGGCGGTGCGGCGCGGGTTGCGCAGCGCGTTCTGCCGCGCCAGCCGCCCCGGCGCGCCCAGCAGCCGCGCGAACGGCCACCCCAGCACCTTCACCACCGGGACGCTGATCACCGGAGCGAGCATCGCCACCCCGACGAACACCGCGAACGCGCCCGCCCCGACCGGCACCGCCGGGTTCCCGCCGTTCCCGGCCAGACCCGCCGCGATGAGGCCCGCGCCGATCAGCGTCAGCAGCGACCCCAGCGCCACCCGGATCCGCAGCGTCCGCTGCGGCAGCGCCACATCGTCGCGCATCGCCGCGACCGGCGGGATCTTCGCCGCGCGCCGCGCCGGGAAGTACGCCGACACCACCGTCACCACGATCCCGACGACGTACGACCAGATCACCGGCGTCGCGGTCAGCGTCAGCCCGCCCGACCCCGCGTCGCCCATCTGCGTCTGCAGCAGCGCCGCCAGGCCCGCGCCGGCCGCCAGGCCCAGCGTCGACCCGACGACCCCGACCGCGACCGCCTCACCGATCACCGCCCGCGTCACCTGCGGGCGGGCCGCGCCGATCGCCCGCAGCAGCGCCAGCTCCCGGGTCCGCTGCGCCACCAGCATCGAGAACGTGTTGAAGATGATGAACGCCCCGACGAAGATCGAGATCAGCGCGAACGCCAGCAGGAACGTGCGGAAGAACCCCATGATCTGCGCGACGTCGCTCTTGTTCTCGTCGCGCATCTTCGTGCCGGTGACGGCCTCCATGCCGCCCGGCAGCACCTTGGCGACCCGGTCGCGCAGCTGCGTCTCCGACGGGCCCGCGGTGCCCATCTCGATGTCGCTGAAGTAGCCGGGCTTCAGCATCAGCCGCTGCGCCGTCGGGGTGTCGAACGCGGTGACGCTCGCGCCCATCAGGTTCCCGGTGTCGATCAGCCCGACGATCCGCATCCGCTGCGCCGGCCCCGCCGACACGACCCCGACGGTGTCGCCGACCGCCAGCTTCCCCTTCTTCGCGGTCTCCGCGTCGATGATCACCTCGCCGGCGCCGCTCGGCGCCCGGCCCGACTTCAGGTCGAACGACCCGCCGGTGTTCCAGTTCGTGCCGAGCTGCGGCGGGCCCTGCCCGCCCGACCCGACGATCTTCCCGTCGCGGCCCACGACGGCCGCGTAGCCGTTCACGTTGCCCTGCGGGTCCTTCACCCCGTCGACGCCCTTCAGCGCCCTGAGGACCGACGCGGGCACCGGCTGGGCCGCCTGCCCGTCATCGTCGCCGCCCACGACCTTCTTCGCCCGCACGTCCACGGCGACGTTCTTGCCGACCCGGCTGAACAGGTCGTCGAACTGCTTGTTCATCGTGTCGGTGAAGATCAGCGTGCCGGCCACGAACGCCACGCCGAGGATCACCGCGACGGCCGTCAGCACCAGCCTGATCTTGTGCGCCGCCAGGTTGCGGAGCGTGACCTTGCCCATCATCGCGCCGCGACCCCCGGTCCCTGCGGCGCCGGAGCGCCGGCGGCGTCGAAGCCCTTCATCCGCTCCAGCACCCGCTCGGCCGTCGGCCCGGTCATCGTGTCGACGATCTGCCCGTCCGACAGGAACAGCACCTGGTCGGCGTACGCCGCCGCGGACGGGTCGTGCGTCACCATCACGATCGTCTGCTCCATCCGCCGCACCGAGTCCTGCAGGAACGACAGCACCTCCGCGCCGGACCGCGAGTCCAGGTTCCCGGTCGGCTCGTCCGCGAAGATGATCTCCGGGCGGGACGCCAGCGCCCGCGCGCACGCCACCCGCTGCTGCTGCCCGCCCGACAGCTCCGACGGGCGGTGCTTCAGCCGCGGCCGCAGCCCCACGGTGTCGATCACCTCGTCCACCCACGCCCTGTCGGCCTTACGGCCCGCGATGTCCATCGGCAGCGTGATGTTCTCCAGCGCCGTCAGCGTCGGGACCAGGTTGAACGCCTGGAAGATGAATCCGATCTTGTCGCGGCGCAGCCGGGTGAGCTGCTTGTCCTTCAGCCCGGTCAGCTCGGTGTCGCCAATGAACACCTGCCCGGAGTCCACCGAGTCGAGCCCCGCCATGCAGTGCATCAGGGTCGACTTCCCCGAACCGGACGGGCCCATGATCGCGGTGAACCGGCCGCGGGGGATCCCCACGGTCACCGAGTCGAGCGCGACCACCTGGGCGTCGCCGCGCCCGTACACCTTGGCGATCTGATGGGCCCGTGCGGCGAAGTCGCCCGCCCCGGGCGCGTAGAGCGCGTCAGCGGTCGATGGGGCGGTGTTCGTCACGTGAACTCCCCTGTGTGAGTGGATGAGGGTGGAAGTGCCGCGGGCCGCGCTTCCGTCCCCCGGACGGCCCGTCCCTCAGAACAGTAGGAGTCGGGCGGCCCCGTGGGATGCACCCCAGGAATGGACTTACCGCTCCATCCCTGGCAGGAGAGACGGCGCCGGGGTCGTCCTACCGGAGTAGGGGGCCACTGGCGAAAGATGGGTCCGCTCAGGGCCCGCCCCTGAGGCCGGGCCCGTGGACCACCGCCCCACCAGCGCCGACGGCCCTCACCGGCCTCGGGGACGCCCCTGGCCGAGGTCACCCCCTGGAGGGCCCGGCCTTGGCCGGGGTCAGCTCTGGCCGGGGCGGCTCAACCCGGTCTCGTAGGCGTACACCACGGCCTGCACCCGGTCCCGCAGCCCCAGCTTCGCCAGCACGTTCCCCACGTGCGTCTTCACCGTCGTCTCGCTCACCACGAGCTCCGCGGCGATCTCCGCGTTCGACTGGCCCCGCGCCACATGCGCCAGCACCTCGCGCTCCCGCGCGGTCAGCGTGTCCAGTCCCGGCGGCGGCGCCGCGTCCCGCACCGACGGCAGCCGCGTCGCGAACCGGTCCAGCAGCCGCCGCGTCACGCTCGGCGCCACGATCGCGTCGCCCTCCGCCACGATCCGGATCGCCTGCACCAGGTCCTCCGGCGGCGAGTCCTTCAGCAGGAACCCGCTCGCCCCCGCCCGCACCGCCTCGATCACGTACTCGTCCAGATCGAACGTCGTCAGGATCAGCACCTTCGGGTCGTGCGACGCCGCACCGTCCCGGATGATCCGCCGGGTCGCCTCGATCCCGTCCACGCCCGGCATCCGGATGTCCATCAGCACCACGTCCGGCAGCAGCGACCGCGTCAACTCCACCGCCGCCGCGCCGTCTCCGGCCTCGCCGACCACCGCGATGTCCGCCTCGGCCTCCAGGATCAGCCGGAACCCCGTGCGCAGCAACGGCTGATCATCGACGAGCAGCACCCGCACCGCGCTCACCGCGCCACCCCGCTCACGTCCATCGTCCCCGCTCCTCGCCCGCTCCTCGGCCTGCGCCCCGCCCGGGCCCGGCCAACGTCACCCTATGCCCTCCCCGCCTCCGCGGCGGCCTGCCCGCCCCGCCCCCGGGCCCGCTCCCGGGCTCTGTCCCCGGCTCTGTCCCCGGCTCCGTCCCGGCCACCTCACGCCTCCAGCGGGAACCGCGCCCGCACCCCGAACCCGCCGCCCACCCGCGGCCCGATCCGCAGCTCACCCCCGTACAACGCCACCCGCTCGTACATCCCCACCAGCCCGTGCCCCGGATTGTCCGTCCCGTCCGCCACGATCGTCGCCGTGCCCCGCCCGTCGTCCTCGATCTCCACCGTCAGATCCGCTTCCGTGTAGTACAGCCGCACCCACGCCCGCGCCTGCGCCCCCGCATGCTTCAACGTGTTCGTCAGCGCCTCCTGGATCAGCCGGAACGCCGCCACGTCCACCCCCGGCGACGGCGTCCGCGCCTCACCCTCGATCCACAGCTGCACCGACAGCCCCGTCTCCCGCACATGGTCCAGCAGCTCCCCGAGATCCCCCAGACCCGGCTGCGGCGCCAGCTCCCGCCCCGCCTGCTCGGCGTCCCGCTCCGTCCGCAGCACCCCCACGATCCGCCGCATCTCGCTCAGCGCCGTCCGCCCGACCTCCTCGATCGTCGACATCGCCTCCCGCGCGCTGCCCGGATCCCGGTCGATGATCCGCCGCGCCGCCCCCGCCTGCACCGTCATCACGCTCACATGGTGCGCCACCACATCGTGCAGCTCCCGCGCGATCCGCGACCGCTCCTCGATCCGCGCCGCCCGCGCGTCGGTGCCCCGCGCCCGCTCCAGCCGCGCCGCCCGGTCCTCCAGCTCCGCGAAGTACGCCCGCCGCAGCCGCAGGTTCCGGCCCAGCACCCACACCCCCGCCACCAGCGCGCAGTCGCTCACCAGCACCACCGGCGACGTCTCCACCGGCATCATCACCAGCGACACTAGGAACGACACGAACCCCGCCACACCGCCCAGCGCGCTCTGCGCCAGCCCCCGGTGCGCCGACAGGCTGTAGATCGCGATCAGGAACGCCATCACGTCCGGCACCGACGGCGGATACCCCCGCACCGTCAGCGCCAGCTCGCCCGCCACGATCAGCAGCAGCACCGGCAGCGGACGGCGCCGCCGCCACGTCAGCGCCATCGTCACCACGACGACGATCAGCCCGTCCGCCGCGTCCGGCGCCCGGAAGTCCCCGTAGTCACCGCCGTCCGGATAGTCCTGCAGGTACAGCTGCGGCAGGCCCACCAGCAGCAGCCCCAGCGCGAGCAACGCGTCCGCCGCCTGCGGACGCGCCTGCAGCCAGGCACGAAAGGTACGAAGACCACGGATGCGGGGTGACACGACTATCACCCTAGGAGGTCATGGCAGGTCGCGACCCCTCCTGCGCGCGGATCCGCGATCCTCCCCAAGGATGACCCCGCCCGGCGCCCCTACGACCCGCGACGGCCCCGCCCCCGGCGGGCCTCCCGGCCGCCCGGGGCCGGGCCCGCGCGCGTCGCTACAGGTCGTCGCGCTCACGCGCCGCGGCCGCCACCGCCGACCCCTCCAGATCCGCCGGAGACGGCCGCCGCACCGGCACCGCCGGCAGCGGCGGGGGAGTACCCCCGAACTCCGGGCACCGCTCCTTGTGATCGCACCAGTCGCACAACCGGCTCGTCCGCGGCCGCCACTCACCCGAATCCATCGCCCGCCGGATCGCCTGCCACAGAGCCTCCACCTTCCGCTCCGTCGCCAGCAGATCCCGCTCCTCCGGCTCGTACCGCAGCACCTCGCCGTTCCCCAGATACATCAACTGCAACAACCGCGGCACCCGCCCGTGCAACCGCCACAGCACCAGCGCGTAGAACTTCATCTGGAACAGCGCCCGCGCCTCGAAATCCGCCCGCGGCGCCGTCCCCGTCTTGTAGTCCACGATCCGCACGTCACCGCTCGGCGCCACATCCACCCGGTCGATGTACCCCCGCAGCTTCAACCCCGAATCCAGCACCGTCTCCACGAACAGCTCCCGCTCAGCCGGCTCCAGCCGCCGCGGATCCTCCAACGTGAAGTACCGCTCCACCATCCGCCGCGCCTGCCCCAGCCACTCCGACCGGTCCGCCTCACCGGCCTCGCCGTCCTCGAACAGCCCCGCCAGCTCCGGCTCCGCCGCCAGCAGCCGCTCCCACTGCGGCCCCAGCAGCTCCAGCGCCGCCCCCACCGTCCGCCCGCCCGCCGGCAGGTCGTACAGCCGCTCCAGCACCGCATGCACCAGCGTCCCCCGCGCCGCCGCCGGACTCGGCCGCTCCGGAAGCCGATCGATCACCCGGAACCGGTACAGCAGCGGACACGTCATGAAATCACCCGCCCGCGACGGCGACAGCGACCCCACCACCGCAGGACCCTCCACCACGGGCCCGCCGCCACCCCGCGGAGACGGAACGGACACCTCACCACCGGCCTCGGTCGTCGTCATGGCACAGCAGCGTAGGCGACACCCCCGACGAAATCCCGCACCCCCGCCCCACCCGCCGAGATCACCGCGCACCGCACGCCGACCCGCCCCTACGGGGCCGTAGCATCGGAGACGTGACCAACAGCGCGCCCCCGACCCAGGGCAAGACGCCCGCCGGCGACCCCGGCCCCCGCAAGGGCGGCCCCGACGCCCGGCCCGGCCTCTACATGGGCCGCCCCTTCGGCGTCCCCGTCTACGTCTCGCCCAGCTGGTTCCTGGTCGCCATCCTCGTCACCGTCATGTTCGAAGGCCAGGTCAACGGCGTCATCGACCGCCCCGCCAGCTACCTCGTCGCCTTCGCCTACGCCGTCCTGCTCTACGGCTCGGTCTTCGTCCACGAACTCAGCCACGCCGTCACCGCCCGCGTCCTCGGCCTCCCCGTCCGCTCCGTCACCCTCCACATCCTCGGCGGCGAGACCTCCATCGAACGCGAGGCCGCCACCCCCGGCCGCGAATTCCTCATCGCCTTCGCCGGCCCCCTCATCAACCTCGTCCTCGCCGGACTCGGCCTCCTCGCCCACGCCGTCCTCCCCCTCCCCGACGTCGCCCTCCTCCTCGTCGACGCCCTCACCTTCGCCAACCTCCTCGTCGGCGTCTTCAACCTCCTGCCCGGCCTCCCCCTCGACGGCGGACGCCTCGTCCGCGCCGCCGTCTGGAAGGCCACCGGCCACAGCCGCAACGGCGCCATCTTCGCCGGCTGGGTCGGCCGCGGCGTCGCCATCGCCTGCCTCATCACCGGCGCCTACCTCGCCACCTACCGCACCGAAGGCGGCACCGGCGGCTTCGGCTGGCTCGCCCTCCTGTGGTCCGCCCTCGTCGCCTCCTTCATCTGGGTCGGCGCCACCCAGGCCATCCGCGCCGAACGCTTCCGCGACCGCGTCCCCCTCCTGTCCGCCCGCCGCCTCGCCCGCCGCGCCACCCTCGTCACCCCCGACACCCCCCTCGCCGAAGCCGTCCGCCGCGCCCACGCCGACCACGCCGGCGCCCTCGTCGTCGCCGACCACGACGGCAGACCCCAGGGCCTCGTCAGCGAGAAGGCCGTCACCGCCACCCCCGAGCACCGCCGCCCCTGGATCACCGTCGGCGAACTGTCCCGCGGCCTCGAACCCGAACTCACCCTCCCCGCCGACCTCACCGGCGAAGACCTCATCACCGCCCTGCGCCGCAACCCCGCCCCCGAATACCTCCTCACCGAACCCGACGGCCGCGTCTACGGCGTCCTCGCCGTCGCCGACGTCGACCGCGCCTTCGCCGGCGTCTAGCCCGCCCTCCGCACCACGCCCGGCCCCGCCCCGGACGGCCTGAGCCGCGGCCGCCCGCCGCTAGCCTTGACCACCATGAGCGAACCCCAGCCCACCGAGCCCGCACCCGCCACCGGCCGCATCCCGCACGGCCCGTTCCGGCCCGGCGACCAGGTTCAGCTCACCGACCCCAAGGGCCGCATCAACACCATCACCCTCCAGCCCGGCAAGCTCTACCACTCCCACAAGGGCTCCGTCCCCCACGACGACATCATCGGCAGCCCCGAAGGCACCGTCTACCGCTCCAGCGGCGGCGTCGAATACCTCGCCTTCCGGCCCCTCCTCGCCGACTTCGCCGTCCGCATGCCCCGCGGCGCCGCCGTCGTCTACCCCAAGGACGCCGCCCAGATCGTCGCCATGGCCGACATCTTCCCCGGCGCCCGCGTCATCGAGGCCGGCGCCGGCTCCGGCGCCCTCAGCTGCTTCCTCCTGCGCGCCGTCGGCGAACACGGCCTCGTCTCCTCCTACGAGCGCCGCCCCGACTTCGCCGACATCGCCCGCGCCAACGTCGAGAAGTTCTTCGGCGGCCCCCACCCCTCCTGGCGCCTCACCGTCGGCTCCCTCGAGGACGCCCTCACCGAGACCGAGGCCGACCGCGTCGTCCTCGACATGCTCGCCCCCTGGGAGACCCTCGACGCCGTCGCCAAGGCCCTCATCCCCGGCGGCATGATCTGCGCCTACATCGCCACCACCACCCAGATGTCCCGCGTCGTCGAGGACCTGCGCGCCCACGGCGCCTTCGCCGAGCCCTACGCCTTCGAGACCCTCCTGCGCTCCTGGCACGTCGACGGCCTCGCCGTCCGCCCCGACCACCGCATGGTCGGCCACACCGGCTTCCTCGTCACCGCCCGCCGCCTCGCCGACGGCGTCACCCCGCCCGTCCGCCGCCGCCGCCCCGCCAAGGGCGCCCACCCCGCCCCCGAGACCGGCACCCCCGCTGCAGGGGCCTCTGCACCCGGCGACGCCGCGCCCGCGCCCACCACCGAGCCCTAGACCGGGACACCGCCCTGTCTCCGGGCAAGCTCCGGCAACCCGCCGCGCCGCGACACGCCCGTGTCCCACCCCACACACCCCGAAATCGACAAACCCTCCACCCCGACACGCCCCCACACCCAAAACCCCAGGTCCGCCCAGCACAACACCACCACCAACACCACCCCCGCACCGCCCCCCGAACACCACCCGAACCACCCCCGCACGACACGAGTACCGAATGGGCAGGTTACGGAAGCCCTCCAGATAGGTAGGGTCTCAGTAGGTCGTCGGCTCTCTTCGTGAGGAGGTGACGGGGCGTGGCCGCTCGTGACGATGCTGGGGCGCGCAGGGCGCAGCACGACAAGGAGGTCAAGGACCTCCAAACGCAGATCTCCTTCCTGGAGGAGGAGATCTCCGTGCTGCGCCGCAAGCTCGCGGAATCCCCGCGCCAAGTACGTGTCCTAGAAGAACGCCTCCATGAGGCACAAGCGAACCTGGCCGCAGTGACGGGCCAGAACGAGCGACTCGTAGCGACCCTCAAAGAGGCTCGCGAACAGATCGTGGCGCTCAAGGAGGAGGTCGACAGGCTCGCGCAACCACCCTCCGGATTCGGGGTCTTCCTCGAAGCCCGCGACGACGGAACCGTCGACATCTTCACCGGCGGACGCAAGCTGCGCGTCAACGTCAGCCCCGCCGTGGAACTCGACGAACTCCAACGCGGCCAGGAGGTCATGCTCAACGAGGCCCTCAACGTCGTCGAAGCGCTCAAGTTCGAGGAGCAGGGCGAAGTCGTCATGCTCAAGGAGCTCTTCGACGACGGCGAACGCGCCCTCGTGATCGGGCACACCGACGAGGAACGCGTCATCAAGCTCGCCGAACCACTGCGCGGGGTCCCGCTCCGCGCCGGCGACTCCCTGATGCTCGAACCCCGTTCCGGCTACGCCTACGAGAAGATCCACAAGGCCGAGGTCGAGGAACTCGTCCTCGAAGAGGTCCCCGACATCTCCTACGAGGAGATCGGCGGCCTCGGCTCGCAGATCGAAATGATCCGCGACGCGGTCGAACTTCCCTACCTGCACGCCGACCTCTTCCGCGAGCACCACCTGCGGCCGCCCAAGGGCGTCCTGCTCTACGGACCGCCCGGATGCGGCAAGACCCTCATCGCCAAGGCCGTCGCCAACAGCCTGGCCAAGAAGGTCGCCGAGCAGACCGGCAAGGAGGGCAAGAGCTTCTTCCTCAACATCAAGGGACCGGAGCTCCTCAACAAGTACGTCGGCGAGACCGAGCGGCACATCCGCCTGGTCTTCCAGCGCGCCCGCGAGAAGGCCTCCGCCGGAACCCCGGTCATCGTCTTCTTCGACGAGATGGACTCCATCTTCCGCACCCGCGGATCCGGCGTCTCCTCCGACGTCGAGAACACCATCGTCCCGCAGCTGCTCAGCGAGATCGACGGCGTCGAGGGACTGGAGAACGTCATCGTCATCGGCGCCTCCAACCGCGAGGACATGATCGACCCCGCGATCCTGCGGCCCGGCCGCCTGGACGTCAAGATCAAGATCGAACGGCCGGACGCCGAGGCGGCCAAGGACATCTTCTCCAAGTACATTCTCACCGGCCTCCCGCTGCACCCCGACGACCTCAAGGAGCACGGCAGCTCCGAAGAGGCCACCGTCGAGGCCATGATCCAGCGGACCGTCGAGCGGATGTACGCCGAGACCGAGGAGAACCGCTTCCTCGAGGTCACCTACGCCAACGGCGACAAGGAAGTCCTGTTCTTCAAGGACTTCAACTCCGGCGCGATGATCCAGAACATCGTCGACCGGGCCAAGAAGATGGCCATCAAGCAGTTCCTCGACACCGGCCAGAAGGGCCTGCGGGTCAACCACCTGCTCGCCGCCTGCGTCGACGAGTTCAGCGAGAACGAGGACCTGCCCAACACCACCAACCCCGACGACTGGGCCCGCATCTCCGGAAAGAAGGGCGAGCGGATCGTCTACATCCGCACCCTCGTCTCCGGCACCAAGGGCGCGGAAGCCGGCCGATCCATCGACACCGTCGCCAACACCGGCCAATACCTGTAACACGCACCACACGAACGGCCATACGGCGGCCGCCCCACCACCGGGGCGCCCGCCGCACGCCGTCTCAACGCCCTCCGCGGCCCCCGACACGCCCCGGGAAGGACCGGCCCCATGGCTCCACCCTCCCGGCCCCGATAGGCTCGACGATATGAGTGTTCGGCGGGTGATGGGCATCGAGACCGAGTACGGCATCTCCGTACCCGGACAGCCAGGGGCCAACGCGATGGTGACCTCCAGCCAGGTCGTCAACGCCTACCTCGCGGCATCGGCGGCACGGGCCCGCAGGGCCCGATGGGACTTCGAGGAGGAGAACCCCCTCCGCGACGCCCGCGGCTTCGACCTCGCCCGCGAGGTCGCCGACCCCACCCAGCTCACCGACGAGGACCTCGGCCTCGCCAACATCATCCTCACCAACGGCGCCCGGCTCTACGTCGACCACGCCCACCCCGAGTACTCCGCACCCGAGTGCACCAACCCCCGCGACGCCGTCATCTGGGACAAGGCCGGCGAACGCGTCATGGCCGACGCCGCCGCCCGCGCCGCCATGGTCCCCGGCACCCACCCCATCCAGCTCTACAAGAACAACACCGACAACAAGGGCGCCTCCTACGGCTGCCATGAGAACTACCTCATGCGCCGCGAGACCCCCTTCGCCGACATCGTCCGCCACCTCACCCCCTTCTTCGTCTCCCGCCAGGTCGTCTGCGGCGCCGGCCGCGTCGGCATCGGCGTCGACGGACGCGGCGACGGCTTCCAGATCAGCCAGCGCGCCGACTTCTTCGAGGTCGAGGTCGGTCTCGAGACCACCCTCAAGCGCCCGATCATCAACACCCGCGACGAACCCCACGCCGACCCCGAGAAGTACCGGCGCCTCCACGTCATCATCGGCGACGCCAACATGGCCGAGCTGTCCACCTACCTCAAGCTCGGCACCACCTCCCTCGTCCTCGCCATGATCGAGGACGGCTTCCTCACCGTCGACCTGTCCGTCGACATGCCCGTCGCCGCCCTGCGCGCCGTCTCCCACGACCCGTCCTGCAAGCACCTGCTCACCCTGCGCGACGGCCGCAAGATGACCGCCGTCCAGCTCCAGATGGAGTACCTCGAGCAGTCCCGCAAGTACGTCGAGGACCGCTACGGCGCCGACGTCGACGAGATGACCAAGGACGTCCTGGACCGCTGGGAGTCCGTCCTGCACCGCCTCGGCGACGACCCCATGCAGCTGTCCCGCGAACTCGACTGGGTCGCCAAGCTCGCGCTCCTGGAGGGCTACCGCAGCCGCGACGGCATCGACTGGTCCCACCCGCGCCTCCAGCTCGTCGACCTGCAGTACGCCGACATCAGGCCCGACAAGGGCCTCTACAACCGCCTGGCGTCCCGCGACCGCGTCGAGCACCTCATCACCGAGGCCGAGGTCGAGCACGCCATCGACGACCCGCCCGAGGACACCCGCGCCTACTTCCGCGGCCGCTGCCTGCGGCAGTACGCCGATTCCGTCGCCGCGGCGTCCTGGGACTCGGTCATCTTCGACGTCCCCGGCCGCGAGTCGCTCCAGCGCGTCCCGACCCTGGAGCCGCTGCGCGGCACCAAGCAGCACGTGGGCGCTCTGCTGGACCGCTGCCGCACCGCCGCCGACCTGGTGGCCACGCTGACCGGCCAGAGCTGAGCCGGAGCCCCTCCGGGGGCTGACACGCGGGCGCCGTCCGGATCTTGGACGGCGCCCTTTGGATAGTGCCACTATCGAGCGACGTCCCGCGCTGACCTGCGGCGACGGGCGATGTCGCGGTTTCGTGACCGCTTTGCCTGTTTCACAGGTCTGCGGACGGGCGATAACCGGATCAGGCCCCCCGGCGCCTACCACGACCGGGCGAAACGGACCGAGAGATCCGCTCGCCGACGAAGATCGGAGATAGGCTCGGGGTACCGGCAGAAGCGGAGGTACGGAATGGCCACGAAGGACACCGGCGGTCAGAAGCAGACCACCCGGCGCACGGAAGAGGTCGAGGAGACCGAGGCCACGACCACCGAAGACGTCCAGGAGCGGCAGGAGAAGCTCACCGACGACGTCGATTCAATTCTCGACGAAATTGACGAAGTCCTCGAAGAGAACGCAGAGGAATTCGTAAGGGGATTTGTCCAAAAAGGCGGAGAATGATCCCGGTATGTCTGAATTTGAGGAGAATGGCGAAGTCCTCTCCTTGTAAATAACTTCAAAGGCGGCAAAGGCGTGGGCGGACTGATAAAGTCTCGCCCATGTCTTGTAAAAAGTGCCGTGATTGCGGTCAGACAAAGCCCGCTTCGGACTTCTTCAAGCGAGCGGCGTCCGCGGACGGGCTGGCCCTGTACTGCAGGGAGTGCTTCGGCCTGCGGAACGCCGCATCGAAGCGAAGGAGGCAGGAGCGCCTCGGGAAGACGATGAAGCCCTATCAGAGGCGTCGTGAACTCCCGGAGGGGATGAAGTACTGCCCTCGGTGCGAAACGGTCAAAGAGATCGGTGAGTTCGGGAGTAATCGCTCCCGAAAGTCCGGTCTCTCCGCATACTGCAAGCCTTGTCATAACCAGGTGATCGCCGAGCATAAGCAGGTGAAGTACGGCGGCGAACGCAACTTCCTGCTCAAGCTCCGCTACGGGGTGACCGAGCAGGAGGTCGAGCGGATGGTCGCCGAGCAGGGCGGCGTCTGCGTCATCTGCCTCCGGGCGCCGGCGAAGCACGTCGACCACAGCCATCTCACCGGCCTGGTCCGCCGGATCCTCTGCTTCAAGTGCAACGGCGGGCTCGGCCAGTTCCACGACGACCCCGCCGTGCTCCGCCTCGCGGCGGACTACCTCGAGTTGCGCGGCTCGCACGCGCGAAGGATGCGCATCGAGGTGGGCGCTCCGGTCTTCGGAGGGCCGGACCGCGTCCGGTGGGACCCGTTCTGGAGGACGCGCGGGGACAGTCTCCAATCGGCGCGGCACTACCACCTGCGCCGGAAGTACGGGATCAACGACGAGGACGCGAAGTGGCTCCTGAAGGTTCAGGTCGGCCTCTGTGCCATTTGCGCCGATCACCCGGCGGAACATGTCGACCACGACCATGACACCGGTGCGGTGCGTGGTCTTGCCTGCACCGGCTGCAACAGCGGCATGGGGCAGCTGAGGGACGACCCGATCGCCCTTCGGCGGGCGGCGGACTACGTGGAGGGGCGGCTCGTGCAGACGGTGCCGACGCCTGACGGTGGGACGCGGCTGTCGCTGACGGTTCCGGACGTCGACCCCGCGACGGTGCCGCAGGGCGGGTGGAAGGAGTTCTGGGAGGAGGACGGCCGCTACCGCAAGGAGACGCTGCCGTTCGACGAGGAGCTCGACATGCCGACGTGGGTCGGGACGGACGAGGACGGCGCCTTCGTGTACTCCTGACCGCTCTCGGAGCTTGGACGGGGACGACACGCGCACACGACCGGCCCGTCGTGTGCGCGTTCCTTCTGTGCGGGTGGAGGGGCTTTCGCGGGGGAAGGTTCGCCGTGGGCTGACGCGGTGGTGGATCACGCGGCATGCGCCGGGTGAGGGTTGAACAGTAGGGTCGTAGTGGTCTGCGCCGGTGGGGCATGTGAGGGCACCGGCGCCTGGTGGAGGGAAGGGAGTCGCGTGGCGTCCCACGATTCGCACACCGGACGTCTGCCGGGGCTGTTCATGAGCCCGGATACGTCTTCGTTCACGGAGTTCCTGGGGGTGTACTCGCCGGAGTTGCTGCCGGGCCGGCGCGCGGTGCCGGCGTCGCGGGCGGGGGACGAGATCCCGCATGGGACGACGATCGTCGCGGTGAGCTTCCCCGGCGGGGTGGTGATGGCGGGGGACCGGCGGGCGACGGCGGGGAACGTGATCGCGCAGCGGGACATCGAGAAGGTGTTCCGGGCGGACGAGTTCTCGGCGATCGCGATCGCGGGGACGGCCGGCATCGGGATCGAGATGGTGCGGCTGTTCCAGGTGGAGCTGGAGCATTACGAGAAGCGTGAGGGCCGGACGCTGTCGGTGGAGGGCAAGGCGAACCGGCTGGCGACGATGGTGCGGCAGAACCTGGCGATGGCGATGCAGGGGCTGGCGGTGGTGCCGCTGTTCGCGGGCTATGACGAGGAGCGGGACGGGGGGCGGATCTTCTCCTACGATCCGGCGGGCGGCCGGTACGAGGAGCGGGACTTCCACTCGATCGGTTCGGGGTCGGTGTTCGCGCGGGGTGCGCTGAAGAAGCTGTACCGGGCGGAGTTGTCGGCGGAGGACGCGGCGCTGGTGTGCGTGCAGGCGCTGTACGACGCGGCCGACGACGATTCGGCGACGGGCGGTCCGGATCTGGCGCGGCGGATCTTCCCGGTGGTGGCGTCGGTGACGTCGGACGGGTACCGCCGGCTGGGTGAGGACGAGGTGGGCGCGTTGGCTCAGGCCGTCGTGGATGGACGTTACGACTCGCCGGGCGGTCCGACCGCCCCGCTGCGATAGAAGGGAGCCGACCGGTGTCCATGCCGTTCTATGTGTCGCCCGAACAGCAGATGAAGGACAAGGCGGACTATGCGCGTAAGGGGATCGCGCGTGGCCGCAGTGTGGTGGTGCTGCAGTACGACGACGGCATCCTGTTCGTGGCGGACAATCCGTCGCGGGCGCTGCACAAGATCAGTGAGATCTATGACCGGATCGCGTTCGCGGCGGTGGGGAAGTACAACGAGTTCGAGAACCTGCGGTTGGGCGGGGTCCGGTACGCGGACATCAACGGGTTCCAGTACGACCGTCGTGATGTGACGGCGCGGGGGCTGGCGAACGTGTACGCGCAGTCGCTGGGGACGATCTTCACGGAGACGAACAAGCCGTACGAGGTGGAGCTGGTCGTCGCGGAGGTGGGCGAGGACGCGGAGACGGACCAGATCTACCGGTTGACGTTCGACGGGTCGGTGGCCGATGAGCACGGCTACGTGGCGATGGGCGGTCAGACGGAGTCGGTGGCGCAGGCGCTGAAGGACGGGTACGAGGAGGGGGCGTCGCTGGAGGCCGCGTTGCGGACGGCGGTGCGGGCGCTGGAGGCGCAGGACTCGGATCGGCGGCTGGAGGCGAAGTCGCTGGAGGTGGCGGTGCTGGACCGCAATCGGGAGCACCGGTTGTTCCGGCGGTTGCCGGCGCGGCGGATCGAGGAGTTGCTGGCGGAGGGTGCCGGCGGTTCGGGTTCGGGGTCGTCGGAGTCCGGGGAGGCCGGGTCGTCCGGGCCGTCGGTGGCGGATGTGGACGATGTGCTGGAGGACGGCGAGAAGGACTGATTCGTTGCCGGGGGCGTCTGGTGAGTGTGGCGCCCGGGTGAGTTTGGCCCGTCGTGGCCGGGTGGTGTGGTGCCGTCCGGCCGCGGCGGGTTTGTTTCATGCGGGAAACGGTGGGCTTTTGAGACTGCCAAGTGGGGGCCGGGCCGCATAGGGTCTTGGTGTGGACAGGCGCATCTTCGGGCTTGAGAACGAGTACGGCGTCACTTGCACCTTCCGGGGGCAGCGGCGGTTGTCACCGGACGAGGTGGCGCGCTATCTGTTCCGCAGGGTGGTGTCCTGGGGGCGGAGCAGCAACGTGTTCCTGCGCAACGGTGCGCGGCTCTATCTGGATGTGGGGAGTCATCCGGAGTACGCGACGCCGGAGTGCGACAGTGTCGTGGACCTGGTGACGCATGACAAGGCGGGGGAGCGGATCCTGGAGGGTCTGCTGGTGGATGCGGAGCGGCGGTTGCGGGAGGAGGGGATCGCCGGCGACATCTACCTGTTCAAGAACAACACGGATTCGGCGGGGAACTCGTACGGGTGCCATGAGAACTATCTCGTGGGGCGTCATGGGGAGTTCGGGCGGCTGGCGGACGTGCTGATCCCGTATCTGGTGACGCGGCAGATCATCTGTGGTGCGGGGAAGGTGCTGCAGACGCCGCGGGGTGCGGTGTACTGCGTGTCGCAGCGGGCGGAGCACATCTGGGAGGGCGTGTCGTCGGCGACGACGCGGTCGCGTCCGATCATCAACACGCGGGACGAGCCGCATGCGGACGCGGAGCGGTTCCGGCGGCTGCACGTGATCGTCGGTGACTCGAACATGAGCGAGGCGACGATGCTGCTGAAGGTCGGGGCGACCGACCTGGTGCTGCGGATGGTGGAGGCGGGGGTGGTGATGCGTGATCTGACGCTGGAGAACCCGATCCGGGCGATCCGGGAGGTCAGTCACGACATGACGGGGCGGCGGAAGGTGCGGTTGGCGAACGGGCGCGAGGCGAGTTCGCTGGAGATCCAGAAGGAGTACTTCGGGAAGGCGCGGGACTTCGTGGATTCGCGGGGCGGGGACGCGACGTCGAAGCGGGTGCTGGATCTGTGGGAGCGGACGTTGCGGGCGGTGGAGACGGGGGATCTGGACCTGGTGTCGCGGGAGATCGACTGGGTGATGAAGTACAAGCTGATCGAGCGGTACCGGCGCAAGTACGATCTGCCGTTGTCGTCGCCGCGGGTGGCTCAGCTGGATCTGACGTATCACGATGTGCATCGTGACCGGGGGTTGTACTACCTGCTGGAGAAGCGGGGTTCGGTGGAGCGGGTGTCGCGGGATCTGGACATCTTCGAGGCGAAGTCGGTGCCGCCGCAGACGACGCGGGCGCGGTTGCGGGGGGAGTTCATCCGGAAGGCGCAGGAGAAGCGGCGTGATTTCACGGTGGACTGGGTGCATTTGAAGTTGAACGATCAGGCGCAGCGGACGGTGTTGTGCAAGGACCCGTTCCGGTCGGTGGACGAGCGGGTGGACAAGCTGATCGCGGGGATGTGACGGACGGGCCGGGTGCCGTCGTGCGGGGCGGCGGTGCTCGGGGCCGGTGTGGTGGGTGCGACTCGCGTGGTGTGCGCTACCGGCTGGTCACTTGGGGGGTAGGGTGAGCGCGCAGCAGCGCTCATCACCCCTCGAAGGACCCGTATGCGCCGTCGTGTTCTCCGTCGTGTCTTCGCCCTGCCCGCCGTCGCCGTGCTGGCCGTGCCGCTGGTGGCGGGGTGTTCGGGTGGTTCGGATGTGAAGGTGTCGGTGAAGGGCGCGTTCGGGCGTCTGCCGGAGGTGTCGTTCCCGAAGGGCGGTCCGGAGGGGTCGCTGGCGGTGAAGACGCTGAAGGAGGGGAAGGGGACGGCGGCCCGCAAGGGTGATCTTGTGATGGCGGACTATGTGGGGTACCGCTGGAACAAGTCGGGTCGCAAGCTGGTGGCGAGCAGTTACGCGGACGGGCGTCCGGGGTTCTTCTCGACGTGGCAGCTGGTGCCGGGTTTGGTGAAGGCGTTGGACGGGGCGCGGCCGGGGTCGCGGGTGGTGGCGCGGATTCCGCCGAAGGACGGGTTCGGGGCGTCGGGTGACGCGCGGCATCAGGTGGGGCCGGGCGACACGCTGGTGTACGTGCTGGACGTGCTGGGGGTGTATTCGGGGAAGGCGGGGCCGCACGGGCAGAAGCAGGCGCCGCTGGACGATGCGAAGCTGCCGAAGGTGGCGGACGCGCCGGCGGGGCGGACGCCGGTGGTGACGGTGCCGAAGGTGGCGGCGCCGAAGAAGTTGCAGGTGCGGACGCTGGTGCGGGGTGATGGGCCGGTGCTGCGGAAGGGGCAGCTGCTGGCGACGCAGTATGCGGGGTATTTCTGGCGTGATGGGCGGGTGTTCAATTCGTCGTGGTCGGCGGGGCATCCGTTCGGTGTGGTCGTCGGTACGGGCCAGGTGATGAAGGGCTGGGACCAGGCGCTGCTGGGGCAGCGGGTGGGGAGCCGGTTGCTGCTGGTGGTTCCGCCGTCGCTGGGGTACGGGTCGAAGGGGTTGGCGCAGTACGGGATCCGGGGGGCGGACACGCTGGTGTTCGTGGTGGATCTGCTGGGCGCCCACTAGGGCCCGCCGGGCGTTCTATGTTCTATCTCCGCTGTTCTTAGAATGGCGGTGTGGAGGACATCGAGGCGGTGGCGCTGCTGCAGGATCCGGTGCGGCGGCGGTTGTACGAGGTCGTGGTCGCGCGGGGCCGCGAGGTGGGGCGGAACGAGGCGGCGGAGGCCGCGGGGGTGGGGCGGACGCTGGCGGCGTTCCATCTGGACAAGCTGGTGGACGCGGGTCTGCTGGAGGCGGGGAGCCGGCGGTTGTCGGGGCGGTCGGGGCCGGGGGCGGGGCGTCCGGCGAAGGTGTACCGGCGGTCGGCGGTGGAGCGCGGCGTGTCGTTGCCGCCGCGTGACTACCGGACGGTGGCGGATCTGCTGGCGGAGGCGGCGGAGCGTGCGGGGCTGGACCGGGAGGTGCAGGACGCGGCGCGCCGTGAGGGTGCCGCGTCGGCGGCCGGGGAGCCGTGCGGTGATCTGGACGCGTTGGCGAAGGTGCTGGAGGCCCGCGGCTATGAGCCGGTCCACGAGGACGGTGAGGACGGCGGCGGGCCGGTGCTGCGGATGCGCAACTGCCCGTTCCATGCGCTGGCGGAGCGGTTCCCTCCTTTGGTGTGCGGGATGAACCTGGCGTTGCTGGAGGGGCTGGTCGAGGGTTCGGACGGGGTGCGGGTGCGGATGGATCCGCTTCCGGGGTGGTGCTGCGTGGTGGCCGAACCTTCTAAAAACAATGAGGATTGACATAGAAGTGGCGGCCGTGGTGGAGTGACGCCATGACCGCACACGAGGACGTCCGCGCCGGATTCCATCTCGCCCAGTTCAACGTCGCCACGCTCCACTATCCGCTGGACGACCCGCGGACCGCGGACTTCGTGGCGCAGCTCGATCCGGTGAACGCGCTCGCCGACGGGGCGCCCGGGTTCGTCTGGCGGCTCGTCGAGGACGGGCAGGCGGACGCGACGCGGATGCGCCCCGCCGGCGACGATGTGATCGTCACCTTCTCGGTGTGGGAGTCGAAGGAAGCGCTGTGGGACTTCGTGTACCGCAGCACGCACCTGGCGGCGATGCGGCGGCGCCGTGAGTGGTTCCAGCGGCACGCGGAGGCGCACCTGGTGATGTGGTGGATCCCGGCCGGGCGCATCCCGACGGTGGAGGAGGGCCTGGAGCGGTTGGAGCTGCTGCGCGCGCAGGGGCCGTCGCCCCGCGCGTTCACGTTCTCGGCGTCCTACACGGCGGAGGAGGCCGTGGCCGCGGGTGCCATGGTGGACGGGGCCGAGCCCGCGGCGCTGTGACGTAGGGGCCCGGGCTGCCGTCCCGGGCCCCGGGCGGGGTCAGTCGAGGAGGGCGGCGGTGTGGCGGCCCGCGGCGGCGGCGGTGAGGAAGTAGGCGAGGTCCTCGTCGAGGCGGCGGCCCATGGTGGACAGGCGGACGCCCCAGTCCTTCTCGGCGGCCTTGAGCGTGTCGTGGAGGCCGTCGACGGCGACGGGGACGAGGGTGTGGCGGTCGCCGAGCGGGGCGGCCCCGGCGGCGACGCGGGCGCCGAACCCCCCGCCGAGCTCGGGGACGGGGACGTCGGCCCGGGCGAGGGCGACGCGGCCGTAGGCGGTGAGGGAGTGGTGGGAGACGCCGATGTGGCGTTCGCGTCTGTCTCCCTCGCTGACGCGCAGGGACGCGACGGGGCGCCCTTCCAGCACGGACGCGGCGTTGACGGCCTCGCCCGCCGAGACGCCGGAGAAGCCCCATTTCGTGCCGGTGCCGAGGTTGCCGGGCCCCTGGGCGAGGACGACGGCGTCGGCGTCCAGCACGAGGCGGGCGGCGAGCAGGCCGGTGTGGACGGTGACGGCCTCCAGGTCGCCGCCGAACGCCTGCCCGGCGGTGACGGTGGCGGCGAGGGCGCCGGCGTCCTTGAGGCGGCCGATGGACATGGAGAACCAGGACGGCAGCGCGCCGCCGTCCGGCATGACGTAGACGATCCGGGCGCGGGGCCGTTCGGCGAGGATTCCGGCGAGGATCGGCGGCAGCGCCGAGTGCAGGTCGGCGATGACGACGGGCATGCCGTCCAGGGAGTCGGCGTCGCGGAGCGCCTCGTGGTGGGGGGAGTCCTGCTCGTCGGCGCCGAGGACGGTGGCCTGCAGCGGGGTGTAGCGGGCCTTGACGAGGTGGCCGGGTCCGGACGGGTCGGGCGGGAGCCGGTCGGGGACCGCGACGACCATGGCGTAGCCGCCGGTGCCGAGACCCATCGCCAAGGCCGTAGTGTTGAGCAGGACGGTGTCGCCGGGTTCGGGGCGTCCGACCAGGTCGGGGTAGGCCAGTGCGCGGTGCGCGCCGTCGCCCCCGATCACGACGTCGAGTTCGACCGCCCCCGGCCATTCGCGGCGGATGCCCTCTACTGTGCCTTTGCGCCATCGGATCACACCGGGAAACGGTAGCGTCCTGGGCGAGGAGCGGGGGCGTGATCGGGCCGGCGGCCCGGCCGGGCCGCCGGGGGTTCGCCGGAGCGCAGGGCGGGGCGTCAGGCTTCCGCGGAAGGGTTGGTGGCGAAGTGTCGCGGCGCAAGACCGAGCGCCTGCTGAATCTGGTGGTCTGCCTGCTCGCCACCCGGCGTTATCTGACCGCCGAGCAGATCCGGCGGGCGGTGCCGGGCTATCCGGACTCCGACGAGGCGTTCAAGCGGATGTTCGAGCGCGACAAGGAGGAGTTGCGCGAGCTGGGCGTGCCGCTGGAGGTGGGCAGCGATCAGCAGGGCGGCGGCGGCGAGGAGACCGGGTACCGGATCCCGCCGCAGGCCTACGAGCTGCCCGACATCCATCTGACGCCGGACGAGGCGGCGGTGCTGGGGCTGGCCGCGCGGGTGTGGCAGCGCGCGAGCATGGCGGAGGCCGCCTCCGGGGCGCTGCTGAAGCTGCGGGCGGCCGGGGTGGAGACGGACGTGGCCACGGCGGTGGGGGTGGAGCCGCGGGTGAACACCGGCGATCCGGCGTTCCCGGCGCTGTGGGAGGCGGTCCGCGACGGCCGTCCGGTGGCGTTCGACTACCAGGGGATCGGGCGGACGTCGGTGGCGCGGCGGCATCTGGAGCCGTGGGGCGTGGTGTCGCGGCGGGGCCGCTGGTATGCGGTGGGGTTCGACCGCGACCGCGAGGAGGAGCGGGTGTTCCGGCTGAGCCGGATCGTCGGCGAGGTGGCGCCGGACGGCCCGGACGGGTCGGTGACGGTCCCGGACGGGGTGGACGTGCGGAAGATCGCGTTCGACTGGGGCGACCCGGTGACCGAGCCGCGGCCGGCGACGGTGCGGCTGCGGGCCGGCGCGGCGCAGGGGCCGCGGCGGTGGGCGCGGGACGTGCGGCCCGTCGCCGGTGAGGGCGCGGACGGGGAGTGGGACGAGGCCGTCCTGACGTTCCGCGACGTGGACCGGTTCGCGCCGTACCTGGCGCGGTTCGCCGATGACGTGGTGGTGCTGGATCCGCCGGACCTGCGCGAGGCGGTCATCCAGCAGTTGAAGTCGGTGCTGGGGTGAGCGGGGCGATGGGCGACACGAAGACCGGGAAGACGGGCAAGCCGGGGAAGACGGCCGGGAAGGCGGCGAAGGCGTCGGCGACGACGTCGACCGACCGCCTGGCGCGGCTGCTGGCGCTGGTGCCGTACGTGGTGAACCGGGACTCGGTGATGCTGGGCGAGGCGGCGGCGGCGTTCGGGGTGACCGAGAAGCAGCTGATCGACGACCTGAACCTGCTGTGGTGCGTGGAGTTGCGCGCGCCGGACCCGTACTGCCCGATCGACCTGTCCTACGAGGGCGGGGAGATCACGGTGGCGGAGGCGGAGTCGATCGCGCGGCCGCTGCGGCTGAAGGTGGACGAGGCGTCGGCGCTGCTGGTGGCGCTGCGGATGCTGGCGGGCATCCCGGACCTGCACGACCGGGACGCGCTGTCCCGGGTGATCGCGAAGCTGGAGTCGGCGGCGGGCGCCGCGGCGGCGGTGTCGAGCAAGGTCGCGGTGGAGGTCGACGCGCGCGGCGGGTCGGCCGACTCGGCGCGCACGGGCCTCGGGACGCTGCGGGACGCGATCGCCGCGGGCCGCCGCGTGCACCTGCGGTACTACGTGCCGGCGCGGGACGAGAACACCGAGCGGGACGTCGACCCGATGCGGCTGCTGGTGGTGGAGGGCAACACCTACCTGGAGGGGTGGTGCCGCCGCGCGGAGGCGGTGCGGCTGTTCAAGCTGGACCGGATCTCGGACCTGGCGGTGCTGGACGTGCCGGCGGAGGTCCCGGACGAGGCCGAGCCGATCGACGTGGACGCCGGGCTGTTCCGGCCGTCGCCGCAGGACGTGGCGGTGACGCTGGAGCTGACCGCGCGGGGCCGCTGGGTCGCCGACTACTACCCGTGCGAGAGCGTGGAGGAGCTGGGGGAGGGGCGGCTGCGGGCGGTGCTGCGCACGCCCGACACCCGGTGGGTGCGGGGGCTGGCGCTGCGGCTGGGCGACCAGGGCCGGGTGGTGGCGCCGGAGTCGCTGGCCGAGGGCGTCCGCGACGACGCGTCCCGCGCGCTGGCGCTGTACGGGATGGCGTGATCGACGGGGCGGCGGCCTTGGCGGCCGCGTCCGGCGCGGTGCCGGTGGGGCATCGGGCCGGGGGATCGGCTACCGTGGCGGGCGTGGCGTGGGTTGGGGTGTCGGTGTCGCTGGGCTTCGTCGGCCTGGCCGTGCTCGCCTGGTGCGCGTTCCGCGTGTACATGGGCGTGCGGCGGTTCGGTCGTGAACTGGAGCGCACGAGGCGGCGGCTGGCGCCCAAACAGTCGGCGTTGCGCGATGAACTGTCCGAACTCCAGGACGCTCGAGTGCCACAAGCGCCCGGGGACGGCGTACGATCGTCCTGAGGACCCCTGCTGAAGAGGATTGTCATGGCTGGACTGGGTACGCCCGAGATTCTGATCATCCTGGTGGTCGTGCTGCTGCTGTTCGGATCGGCGAAGCTGCCGCAGCTCGCGCGGTCGCTGGGCAAGTCGGCGCGCATCCTGAAGGCCGAGACCAAGGGCCTGCACGACGACGACTCCGCTGAGGCCAAGGAGGCCGGCCCCGCCGCCGCGGCGGAGCCGCAGACCTGCGCCACTCCCGCCACCCAACAGATCGCCGAGGTGCAGGGCACGGGCGGCACCTCGCCCCTGCGCGGGCAGACCGTCCGCGTCGAGGGCGTCGTCACCGGCGACTTCCAGGGCGCCGACCAGCTCAAGGGCTTCTTCGTCCAGGACCCGACGCCGGACGACGACGCGCGCACCTCCGACGGGCTCTTCGTCTACTCCACCCAGGAGGTGCAGCCGGGCGACCGCGTCCTCGTCACCGGCAAGGCCACCGAGTACAACGGGCTCACCGAACTGTCGCCGGTCACCGCGGTCGACGTGTGCGGCCGGGGCAAGGTCCAGCCCGACAACGTCCGGCTGCCGCTGGAGGACGGTGCGAACCTCGAGCAGTACGAGGGCGAGCTGCTCCGCTTCCCGCAGAAGCTCACCGCCACCGAGACCTACCAGCTCGGCCGCTACGGCGAGATCACCGTCTCCGCCGGCGGCCGCCTCTTCCAGCCCACTGACGGGCATGGCTCGACGCAGGCGGACAACGACGCGCGGCAGCTCCTCGTGGACGACGGGTCGAACGTCCAGGACCCGGCGACGATCCCCTACACCGACCCGCGCGTCCTGCGGGCCGGCGACACCACGTCCGGGCTGACCGGCGTGCTCACCTACCAGTTCGGCGCCTACGCGCTGCAGCCGACCAGGTCGGCGCACTTCGCCAACGACAACCCGCAGCCGGACAGGCCGCAGCCGGTCGGCGGCGACGTCCGCGTGGCGAGCTTCAACACGCTGAACTGGTTCACCACGCTGAACGAGCGCGGCGCGAACACCGCCGAGGAGCGCGAGCGGCAGCTGGCCAAGCTGGTCGCCGCGCTGAAGGGCCTGAACCCGGACGTCGCGGGGCTGATGGAGGTCGAGAACAACGGCGACACGGGCGCGCTGAAGGCGCTGGTCGACCGGCTGAACGAGGCCGTCGGCGCCGGGACCTACTCCTGGGTCGAGAACCCGAACCCGGGCACCGACGCGATCCACGTGGCGATCATCTACAAGCCGGCGAAGGTGACGCCGGTCGGCGCGGCGCACTCCTCCGGCCAGGCGGTGTTCGAGCGCCCGCCGCTCGTCCAGGCGTTCCGGCCGGCGGGCGGCGGCGCGGCGTTCACGCTGATCGTCAACCACTTCAAGTCGAAGGGCTGCACCGGCGCGACCGGCGCCGACACCGACCAGGGCGACGGGCAGAGCTGCTTCAACGCCCGCCGCGTCACCCAGGCGAAGGCGATCGCCGCGCTCGCCGCGCAGGAGGAGAACCCGCTCGTCGTCGGCGACCTCAACAGCTACACCGCCGAGGACCCGATCAAGGTGCTGACCGGCGCCGGGCTGGTCGGGCAGACCGAGCGGTTCGTCCGGCCCGAGCAGCGCTACTCCTACGTCTTCGACGGCATGTCGGGCGAGCTCGACCACGTGCTGGCCGGCGCGGCGCTGTCCCGGCGGGTGACGGGCGCGACGATCTGGCACGTCAACAGCGACGAGCCGACGTTCCTCGACTACAACACCGAGTACAACCAGCCGCGCTTCTACCACCCGGACGCGTTCCGCTCGTCCGACCACGACCCCGTTCTGATCGGCCTGCGCCTGCGCTGAGACCCCGGGGCCCGGGCGTCCGAATCGAGACGTCCGGGCCCCTTGCGCCGCCGCTCACCGAGCGTATGATCCAGATCACACTTCTAGTGATCGGTGCGCGCATGAACGAAGCAGCTCCCCGACTGGCGTTCGGCATCGGGCCCGACGGGACCTACACGCGGGTCGGCCAGACCGTCGCGTTCGTCCTCGGCCTGCTCACCACGTTCGCGTTCCTGCCGCTCGTCGTGGTCGGCGCCGTGCTGTACACCAAGGCCGAGGGGATCTTCCCGGCGGACGCCGACCGGGCGCGCCGGCTGGTGACCTGGTCGTGGGTCAGCATCACCGTGCCCGTCGTCCTCGCGGTCGCCGCCGGGGCGGCGGTGGCGGCGCTGACCGGCTGACCCGGGAAGAGGGCGGGGGCCCTGCGGGTTTGCACTGTCTATGAGCATTCCCTTCTCCGTCCTCGACCTGGCGCCCGTGGTGAGCGGCGCCACGTCCGGCGACGCGCTGCGCAACACCCTCGACCTGGCCCGGCGCGCCGAGGGGCTCGGCTTCCACCGGTACTGGCTGGCCGAGCACCACACGATGCCGGGCATCGCCAGCTCCGCGACCTCGGTGCTGATCGGCCAGGTCGCGGCGGCCACGTCCCGGATGCGGGTCGGGTCGGGCGGGGTGATGCTGCCGAACCACGCGCCGATGGTGGTCGCCGAGCAGTTCGGGACGCTGGAGGCGCTGTTCCCCGGGCGCATCGACCTCGGCCTCGGCCGGGCGCCCGGCACCGACCAGGCGACCGCGCGGGCGCTGCGCCGCTCTCCGGACGCGCTGTCGGTGGACGACTTTCCCGAGCAGGTCATCGAGCTGCGGAACTACTTCGCCGAGGACAGCACGGTCACGCCGGCGGCGGGCAACGAGCCGCCGGTGTGGCTGCTCGGGTCCAGCGGCTACAGCGCGCGGCTGGCCGGGCTGCTCGGCTGCCGTTCGCGTTCGCGCACCACTTCAGCGCGGAGAACACGCTCCCGGCGCTGGCGCTTTACCGCGACTCGTTCCGCCCGGGGATGCTGGACGAGCCGTACTCGATGATCGGCGTGTCGGTGACGGCGGCGGAGTCCGACGAGCGCGCCCGCGAGCTGGCGGCGCCGCAGGCGCTGGCGTTCCTGCGGCTGCGGCAGGGCCGCCCCGGGAAGATGCCGACGCCGGAGGAGACCGCCGCGCACCCGTACACGCCGCTGGAGCGCCAGATGATCGACGCGCGGCTCGGCGACCAGGTGATGGGCGGCCCGGACACGGTCCGGCGGCAGATGGACGCGCTGATCGAGAGGACCGGTGTGAACGAGGTCATGGTCATGACGCAGGTGTTCGACCACGCCGACCGGATCCGCTCCTACGAGATCGTCGCCGGGCTGTACGACCTGAAGACCGTCGAGCCGCCCGCCGTCAGCGTTCTCTGACCTCGAAGGTGAAGGGAACGGTCCCGGGATCGGGCAGCGCGGTGCCGCCGTCCACCGACAGCACCGCGCCGTTGACGTAGGACGCCTCGGGCCCGAGCAGCCACAGCACCGCCGCCGCGGCCTCCTCCGGGGTGCCGGGGCGGCGCTGCGGGACGAGCCGGGTGATCTCCGCGTAGGCCTCCTCGCGGTCGAGGCCGAGCGGCCCGCCGAACCCGCTCATCTCCGCGTCGGCCATCTCCGTGCGGACCCAGCCGGGGCACACCACGTTCGCGCGGACGCCGCGCGGCCCGTAGTCGGCGGCGATCGTCTGCGTGAGCATGGTCAGCGCGGCCTTGGACGTGGCGTACGCGGCGCTCTCCGCCGGCGCGCGCAGCGCCGCGACCGACGACACCGCGACCATCGCGCCCTTCGCCTCGATGAGGTGCGGAAGCGCCGCCTTCGCCAGCAGGAACACCGACGTGAGGTTGGTGCGCAGGGTGACGTCCCAGTCCTCTGGGCTGAGGTCGAGGACGGCGCCGGCCCGCATCACCCCGGCGTTGGCGACCAGTCCGTCGAGCCGTCCGTGCGCGGCGACGACGCCGTCCACCAGCTCGGCGACCGCGTCCGGCTCGGACACGTCGCAGACCCGCGGCTCGGCGCCGGTCGCGGCGGCGACCCGCTCCAGCGCGTCCTTGCGCCGCCCGCAGATCACGGCGGTATCGCCCCGCTCCCCCGCCAGCTCGGCGACGGCGGCGCCGATCCCGCTCCCTCCGCCCGTGACGATCAGAACCCGTCCCATGCGCTTCCTCCGTTGAGTTGCGGCGAGTCGTCGTCATGACGCTGCTCATAACGACGACTCGCCGCAAGTGGACGTGTTCAGGTTCCGCCGAGGTAGGCGGCTTGCAGTTTCTGCGGGGTCTTGCGGAGGGGGGCGGCGGGACCGCTGTGGGTGAGGCGGCCGCCGGCCAGCACGTGCGCCGTGTCGGCGATCTCCAGCGCCAGCGTGGCGAACTGCTCGACCAGCAGCACCGCGACCCCCTCGTCCGCCAGCGACCGCACGGCCGGCAGCAGCCGCTTCACGATGACCGGGGCGAGGCCGAGCGACATCTCGTCGATCAGCAGTACCGACGGCGACATCGCGAGGGCCCGCGCCAGCACCACCATCTGCTGCTCGCCGCCGGACAGCAGCCCGGCCCGCACGTCCAGCCGCTTGCGCAGCTCGGGGAACGGCTCGAGCGCGCGGTCGGCCGCGGGGCCGCGGCGCACGACCCGCAGGTTCTCGGCCACGGTCAGCTGCGCGAACACCGTCCGGCCCTGCTCGACCAGCGCGATCCCGCGCCTGGCGCGCCGCACCCGGTCGAGGCCGCCGATGTCGCCGCCGTCGCCGGTGAGCCGCCCCGACGCGATCGGCAGTACCCCTGCGACGGCCTCCAGCAGCGTCGTCTTGCCGGCGCCGTTCGGGCCGAGCAGCACGGTCACCTCGCCCGCCGGGACGGTCAGGCTGACGTCCCGGACGATCGGGGCGCCGCCCCGCCCCACCGACACGCCGTCGAGTGCGAGTTCCTTCATGTCAGGGCCACCTCGTCTCCCAGGTAGGCGCGGGCCACGTCCGGTTGCGCGAGGACCTCGGCGGGCGGGCCGGACGCGATGACCTCGCCGAAGTCGAGGACGACGACCCGCGCGCACGCCCGCCGCACCATGTCCAGGTCGTGCTCGATGAGCAGGACGGACGCGCCGAACCGGGCGGGCACCTCCACGAGCCGGTCGGCGAGCGCGAGCGACTCGGCGTGCGCGAGGCCCGCGGCGGGCTCGTCCAGGACGACGACCCTGGGGCGGGCCAGCAGCGCCGCGGCGACCTCCAGCAGGCGGCGGCTGCCGACGTCGAGGTCGGCGACGTGCGCGCGGTCCGGCGGGCAGCCGAGGAACGCGCGGACCTCGTCCAGCTCCTCCGGGGCGACCCGGCGGTGCGCGGCGAACCGCAGGTAGGCGCCGACGGTGAGGCCGGTCGGGACGCGGTCCTGCTGGAACGTGCGGCGCAGGCCCGCGGCGGCGCGGCGGTGCACGGGCAGCCCGTCGAGGCGGCGCCCGGCGAGCGTGACGGTGCCGGTCGCGGAGGCGATGAAGCCGGACAGCGCGTCGGTGAGGGTGGACTTGCCCGCGCCGTTCGGGCCGATCAGCCCCATGACGGTGCCCTCGGGGACGACGAGGTCGACGTCCTGCAGCGCGGTGACCTGCCCGTAGCGGACGCTGAGCCCGCGCACTTCGAGAAGCGGTTCCGTGCCGAGCGGCGGTTCGCCGCCGGACGTCCCGGCGCGCGGCGGTGGGACGGGCGCGGGACGGCGGGCGCGCAGCCGGCGGGCGAGCCCCTCGCTGACGCTGCTGCCCTGCGACAGCGCCTGCACGGCGCCCGCGCCGAACAGGACGTTCGCCCAGTCCTGGGAGATCCCGGCGCGGCGGAACGCCTCCGGGACGAACGTCATCAGCACGCCGCCGAACAGCGCGCCGGCGGCGTACTCGGTGCCGGCCATGACGGCGACGACGAACAGGGCGAGCGAGCCGATCGTGGTGAAGTTCTGCGCGGTGACCATGCCGACCTGGCCGGCGAGCAGCCCGCCCGCGACGCCGGCGGCGAACGCGCTGACGGCGAACGCCGACAGCTTCGCGCGGGCGACGCTCGTCCCGGACGCGGCGGTGGCGCGCTCGGAGAACCGGACGGCCCGCCACGCCGCGCCCATCCGGGTGCGTCCGAGCAGTTCCACGCCGATGCCGGCGACCACGAACACCAGGCCCGCGCAGATGAAGTACTGCCGGTCGGTGGCGAGGAACGCGGGCCGCCCGACCTGCTGGTAGGAGTCGACGCCGGGGAAGTTGACCGCGGACACCACGACGTCGGCCGCCGCCGCGAACCCGAGCGTGACGACGGCGAGGTGCACGCCGCGCAGCCGCAGCGCCGGCAGCCCGACGACGATGCCGAACGGCATCGCCGCGATCCCGCCGGCGACCACCCAGACGATGATCGAGCCGGGGACGTCCCACACGCTGAGGCGCGCGACCGTCCACGCGCCGACGGCGGCGAACGACAGCTGGCACAGCGAGTTCATCCCGGCGCGCCCGACGACGCCGAGGCCGAGCAGCGCCACCGCCGACACCAGCGCCGATGTCGCCAGGAACAGCCAGTACTCGGGGACGGCCACGGCCGCGACCACGATGACGGCCAGCGCCGCCAGCGGCTGCTTGAAGGGCTCAACGCGCCGCATCCCACACCTCCCGCCGCTGCGACCAGATCAAGATGGCGAGGATCGCCAGGAACGGCACCGCGTCCCGGTACTGCGCGAGTTCGCCGACGTGGGCGAGCGCGCCCTGCAACGCGCCGAGCCCGAGGCCGCCGGCGACGGTGAGGCCGAGGCTGCGGAACCCGCCGACCAGGGCCGCCGTGCAGGCGGGGATCGCCATCAGCGCCAGCGACGTCTGGTCGCTGGTCTGCTGCGGCGCGATGACGAGCAGGACGGCGGCGGACAGCAGCCCGGTGACCGCCCACATGCCGACGCCGAGGCGCCGGCTCGGGATGGCGTGCAGCTCGGCGGTCGTCGGGCGCTCCGACAGGGCGCGCAGCCGCAGCCCGAGGACGGTCCGGGCCAGCACGAGCCACGCCGCGCCCGCGACGACGGCCGAGCCGAGCACGCAGACGGCGGACGCCTGCGTGACCGTGATGCCGTCGACGGTGAGCAGCGAGCCGCCGAACTCGCCGGGCATGCGGCGCGGGTGCGTGCCGAAGGCCAGGTAGGAGGCGGCGAGCAGGCCGACGAGGAACGCGATGGAGATCGCGGAACGCTGGTCGGTGCCGGCCTCCCCGAACCACCTCCCCATCACCCAGCCGAGAGCGGCGGCGACGAGGGCGGCGGCGAGCAGCCCGGCGAGCGCAGCGAGCCCGTACGGCCAGCCGTGCCCGGCGGCGACGGCCATCGTGTAGACGCCGATGACGCCGATCGCGACCTGTGCGAAGTTCACGACGCGCACCAGCCGGAACATCAGCGTGAGGCAGAGCCCGAGCGCGGCGTAGGCGCCGCCGCCGGCGAGTCCGGCGATCGCTCCCTCAAGCATCGGGCAGCCTCACCCAGTCGGGGGTGAGCACGCGCCAGCCGTCGCCGTCCGGCCGGACGAACTTGCCCGCGAGGTTGGAGGCGTGCCGGTCGCCCGGGCCGAACGCGAACGGGGCGCCGGTCATGCCGGTCGGGAGCGGGCGCAGGTTCCGCAGGGCGCGCAGCACGGACGCCCGGGTGATGCCGCCCTCGATCCCGCGCAGCACGGTGACCAGATGGGTCGCGGCGAGGTAGCCGCCCTGGGCGAACGAGGTGAGCGGCACATGGTGCCTGGTCATCGTGGCCCTCCAGTCCTGGTTGGCCGGGGAGCGGACGTCGGTGTAGGGCTCGAACTCCGACAGCGCCACCACGTCCGCGCCGGAGGGCCCGAACGCCCTGGCCGCCTGGTCGGTGTAGGTCGAGCTGAGGAACAGCCAGGTGATGCCGGTGACGTTCTGGGCGTGCGCGGCCTTGATCCAGCCGACGTCCATCGGCTCGGTGCCGTTGTAGAACACGGCCTGGCAGCCGGCCGCGCGGGCCCGCAGGATGTAGGGGGTGTAGTCGGTGGTCTGCGCGGACAGGCTGCGGTCCTCGATGAGCAGGCGCCTGCCGGTGAGCCTCGTCCAGCGGGCGACGCCGTCGTGGTACGCGCGCCCGGTACTGCCGATGATGGAGAAGAACGCGCAGAGCCGGTTCAGCTTCAGATGCTCGGACGCGTAGTAGAGCGTCAGCGTGGTGCCGAGGAACGGGCCGACGTTGGTCGGCGAGATCGTCGGCGACCGGAAGCAGCCGGGGTCGACCCCGGTGCCCTGGACGTCGGCGATCCCGTAGCGGTCGTAGAGCGGGCCGTTGACCTGGCAGTCGACGAGGCTCGCGCCGCCGGCGAGGGCGACGGCCCGCTTGTTCTGGATGACGTCGCGGGCGGCGAGCGCGGCAGTGGCCGGGTCGCCCTTGTCGTCCCCGGCCGTGTACACGATCCTGCGTCCGCGGATGCCGCCGTGCGCGTTGACGTCGTCGAACACCGCGCGGGCGGCCTGCGACGCCTCGGGGAAGGTGACCTGGCCGCTGAGCGTCGACACCGACCCGATCTGGATCGGCCCGGTGCCCGCGTCGGCGCCGGCCGCGCAGCCGGTCGCCGCGACGAGCAGGGACGCCGCCGTGAGGAGCTTGCCGAGGCGCATCTCAGAGGCCTTCGGCGGCGTGGACGACGGTGCCGTCGAACACGGTCATCGCGACGGGCGTGTCGGGCAGGTCGTGCGGGTCGATCCCAGTGAGAGTGCCGTCGAGGACGGTGATGTCGGCGGCCTTGCCGGGCTCGAGGGTGCCCTTCCAGTCCTCGGCGAAGTCCTGCCAGGCGGCGTTGGCGGTGTAGGCGCGGACGGCCTCGGGCAGCCCGACCCGCTCCTCCGGCCCGTACGTGCGGCCGCTGGCCTTGGACTCGCGCAGCAGCATCGCGGCAATGCCCTGCCGCCAGTTCGGGTAGGTGACGGGGGCGTCGGAGCTGGCGGTGACGGGGATCCCCGCGTCGAGCGCGGACCGGACCGGCCACTGGTAGGCGGCCCGGTCGGGGCCGAGCATCTCCTCCATCATGTCGGCGATCGTCCATTTGATCGCCGGGTTCATGTTGGCGCCGAACCCGTGCGCGGCGAGCTTGCGCAGGCTGCGCCGGCCGACGAGGTCGGCGTGGATGATGTAGTGCCGGGGGTCGTCGCGGGGGTGCTCGGCCTGCGCGGCCTCGAACGCGTCGACGACGGCGTCGATCGCGAGGTCGCCGGTGACGTGCACGCCGAGCTGGTGCCCGGCGGCGTGCGCGAGCCGGATCATCTCGGTCAGCTCGCGGGTGCGCAGCGCGTCGGCGGCGCCGTGCACGCACAGGCAGCCGTGGCCGCCGGTGGTGTACTCCTCGCTCATCCAGGCGGTCTTGTTGGGCGGGATGCCGTCGGCGAACAGCTTCACGCCGAGGACGCGCAGGAGGTGCGGGTCGACGCCGTCCGGGATCTCGGCGCTCGCCAGCCCTTCGGCGATCTCTGCGGCGGATCCGCCCATCCCGGTGAGCAGCAGCAGGACGCTGACGCGGGCGCCGAGGTCGCCGGCGCGGGCGAGGTCGGCGTACACGTCCAGGGTGAGCTGTCCGGACGCGCCCGCGAACAGGCTCTTGCCGCCGGGGCCGAGGCCGGGTTCGGTGAAGCTGGTGATGCCCTCGCGGTGCAGCGTCGCGACGGCCTCCCGGATCGCGCGTTCGATCTGGTCGCGGGTGTAGGCGGGCAGGTGCCGCTGGACGAGGGCCTGCGCGCCCTCGGCGAGCAGGCCGGTCGGGTTTCCGGCGCCGTCCACGTGGATGACGCCGCCCTCGGGGACGGGCGTGTCGGCGGTGACGCCGGCGAGGCCGAGGGCGCGGGAGTTGGCCCAGGTGAGATGGCCGCTGAAGTCCTGGAGGTAGACGGGGTGGCGCGGCGCGACGGCGTCGAGGTCGGCGCGGTCGGGGGTCCGGCGCCCGTCGGCGCATTCGGCGAGGTATCCGGTGTCCCAGCCGCCGCCGCGGATCCATTCGCCGTCGGGGAGGCGGGACGCGGCGTCCCGCACGGCGGCCTGGATGCCGGCGATGGAGCGCACGGCGGGGAACCCGACGTCCAGCGCGAGGGGCGGGCGGGTCGAGCCGAACGCGCAGCCGTGCAGGTGCGAGTCGTTGATGCCGGGAAGGACGGTCCGGCCGCGCAGGCCGACGACCTGCGTGCGCGGGCCGGCCAGCGCGCGGACCGCGTCGGTCGCGCCGACCGCGGTGACGGTCCCGCCGGTGACGGCCAGCGCGCGGGCGGTGCCGAACGCGGCGTCGGCGGTGAGGACCTCGCCGTCCAGCAGCACCAGGTCGGGGGTTGCCTGGGGATCGGGGTTCGCGTGCATGTGCGCCTCTTCATTCGGGCCCAAACGTATTGGTGAACGTACGGGGCCAAACGATGAGCGGTCAATAACGGGCGGGTAACGGTGTGAGCCGCCTCACAGGGCACGCGGGCACGCGAAGACCGCCGGCGCCGCACCGGGCGCCGGCGGTCTCCCGGCAGGAGGGGTCAGCCCGCGAACGCCTCCTCGATGACGTCCAGGCCCTCGTTGAGCAGGTGCTCGGGAATCACCAGCGGTGGCAGGAAGCGCAGCACGTTCCCGTACGTCCCGGCGGTCAGCACCAGCACGCCCTCGGCGTGGCAGCGGCGCGCGATCTCCGCCGTCAGTTCGGGGTCGGGGTCCTTGGTGCCGGGCCTGACCAGCTCGATCGCGATCATCGCGCCGCGGCCCCGGACGTCCCCGATCGCCTCGTGCTTCTCGGCGAGCGCGCGCAGCCGGGGCAGCATGACCTCCCCGATCCGGCGGGCGCGCTCGGTGAGCCTGCCCTCCTCGATCTCCTCCAGCACGGCGAGCGCCGCCTCGCAGGCGAGGGGATTGCCGCCGTAGGTGCCGCCGAGCCCGCCGCCGTGCACCTTGTCCATGATGTCGGCGCGCCCGGTGACGCCCGCGAGCGGCAGCCCGCCCGCGATGCCCTTCGCCGTCGTGACCAGGTCGGGGACGATGCCCTCGTGCTCGCAGGCGAACATGTCGCCCGTCCGCGCGAACCCCGTCTGCACCTCGTCGGCGATGAACAGGATGCCGTTCGCGCGGGAGAACTCGGCGATCGCGGGCAGGAACCCCGGCGCCGGCTCGATGAACCCGCCCTCCCCCTGGATCGGCTCGACGACCACCGCCGCCACGTTCGAGGCGCCGATCTGCTTGGTGATCTGGTCGATCGCCTGCGCCGCCGCCTCCGGGCCGCAGTTCTCCGGCCCGGTCGGCCAGCGGAACGGGTAGGCGAGCGGCATCCGGTACACCTCGGGCGCGTACGGGCCGAACCCCTGCTTGTAGGGCATGTTCTTCGCGGTCAGCGTCATCGTCAGCAGCGTCCGGCCGTGGTAGCCGTGGTCGAACACCACGACCGCCTGCCGCCCCGTCGCGTACCGGGCGATCTTGACGGCGTTCTCCACCGCCTCCGCGCCGCTGTTGACCAGGATCGACCGCTTCTCGTGGCCGCCCGGCGTGATCCGGTTCAGGTTCTCGCACACCGCCACGTACGACTCGTAGGGCGCGACCATGAAGCAGGTGTGGGTGAACCGGTCCGCCTGCTCCTTCACCCGCGCGGCGACCCGCAGGTTGGCGTTGCCGACGCTCGTCACCGCGATGCCGGAGCCGAAGTCGATCAGCGAGTTGCCGTCGGCGTCGACGACCACCCCGCCGCCCGCGTCCGTCACGTACACCGGCAGCACGCTGCCGACGCCGGGCGCCACCGCCGCGGTGCGGCGCTCCTGCAACGCCCTGGACCGCGGGCCCGGGATCTCGGTCACGACGCGTCGTTCCTGCGGCAGGCGCTCGCCGCCGCTCAGATCTTGGCTGGTCATGGCGCGAACATAAGCCGAACGCCCCCTACGATGAACCGTACGGGACGGCGAAATCCGGTCAAAGATCTGGACGCGGTGAACACAAGGGGGTGCGCGTGCCGCCGACACTGGCCGCCGTGGCGGCCCTCCCCCAGCTCGGTCTGCGCTCGCTGACCGGCCCGCTCCCGGACGCCCCCGTCGTGTGGGTGGCGGTCAGCGAGCTGGAGGACCCGACCCCGTTCCTGGAGGGCGGCGAGCTCGTCCTCACCACCGGTATGCGGCTCACCCCCGGCGGCGCCGCCGGCTACGTCGACCGGCTGGTCGGGCGCGGCGTCGCCGGGCTCGGCTTCGCGGTCGGCGTCATCCACCCCGGCGTCCCGCCCGAGCTGCTCGCCGCCGCCCGCGACCGGGGCCTCGCGCTGCTGGAGGTGCCGCGCCCGACGCCGTTCATCGCGATCGGCAAGGCGGTCTCGCGGATGCTGGCCGCCGAGTGGTACGAGGACGTCACCCGCGCGTTCCAGGCGCAGCGCGAGCTGACCCGCGCCGCACTCACCGGCCCGGCCGCGCTCGTGGCGCGGCTGGCGCGGCTCCTCGGCGGCTGGGCGCTGCTGCCCGCCCCGTCCGGCGCCGCCCGGCACGCCGAGCCCGCCGCCGC
>NZ_BAAAMR010000063.1:0-62454 GCF_039529375.1 Actinomadura napierensis | reverse complement strand
GGCGGCGTCGCGGCGGCCGGCCTCCTGCTCGTGCGCGGCGCGGTGCGCGTCGCTGCAGAACCGGTGCGCGCCGGGCGGGAGCGGGCGCGCGCAGTGCTCGCAGTACGCGGGGTCGGGATCGGGTTCCGCGACGGCGGGCTCGCCGGGCGTCTCGGGTGCCGGATCGTCGCCGCCCGCCGGGTCGTCGGGCAGCGGCCGCAGCGGCGCGGTCGCCAGTTCGACGGCCTCGGCGCCGGGGCCCCGCTCGTCTTGATCTTCGCGCACGGAAAGCATCCTAGTGAAGTGGGAGAAATCCGCACGTGAGGCACAAAAATCGGTCGAAGCCCCGCCTTCCCGACGTCGACACCCACCGCCTGGTCGCGACCGTCAGTGAGTGGCGTACCAGTGGGCCGACAGCAGGTGGACGACGGTCAGGACGCCGGCCCCGACGGCCATGCCCGGGACGCGGCGCAGGACGCCGAGCGCCGCGTCCCCCGCCTGGATCACGCCCGCGACGACCAGCAGCGGCACGATGGACGCCGCGTCGCCGACGAGCAGCACGGCCACGACGGCGATGCTCAGCGGTATCGCGCGGACGGCATAGACGCGGGCGTAGAAGTCGACTCCGGACGTG
This sequence comes from Actinomadura napierensis, assembly GCF_039529375.1. Classification (NCBI taxonomy): domain Bacteria; kingdom Bacillati; phylum Actinomycetota; class Actinomycetes; order Streptosporangiales; family Thermomonosporaceae; genus Actinomadura; species Actinomadura napierensis. Next base: position 61,841 of record NZ_BAAAMR010000063.1, on the reverse strand, counting down.
ACGGTCTCTCCCGACGCCAGCATCAGGCCGGGACGCGCGGCGCCCAGCACGCTCGACGCGCCCGACACCAGCGCCGCGGCGGCGTTCAGCGTGACCAGCGCGATCTCGACGGCACCCATCTTTCACGCTCCAAATGATTCATGACCTGAATGATTTAGGACGAGTATCACCGGGCACCGCGAGCGGCGTCAAGGGCAGCCCCCTGGCTACCGGTCCGGTGCGGCCTCGGGGCGGAAGAGGGCGGCGGCGATCCGGGCGAACGAGCGAACGAGGGGGCCGGGGTCCGCGCCGGACCAGGCGACGACCAGCCGGCTCGGCGGCATGTCGGTCACCGGCACCGAGGTGAGTCCCTCGGGCAGCGCGTCGGCGAGCGGCCCCAGGCCGATCGTCCCGCTCCACAGCACGGCCTGCAGGCACTCGTTGATGGTGCGCACCACGGGCCGGTCCGCGGCGGAGCCGGCCGCGGAGCCGGTCCAGTAGGCCGACCAGACCGGGTCGGTCCCGTCCGGGAACCGGAACCAGCGGCGGCCGGCGAGGTCGCTCAGCCGCACGGCGGCGCGGCCGGCGAGCGGGTCGTCGGTGCGCAGCACGACCCCGACGGGATCGGCGCGCAGCTCGTGGACGGTGATCCCGGTGTCGTCGAAGGGCGTCCGAGTGAGGGCGACGTCGACCAGCCCGGTCCGCAGGCCGGTGGTCGGGTCCGTGAGGTCGGCCTCCCGGACGCGCACTTCGACGCCGGGGTGGCGGCGGCGGAACGCCGCGGCCAGGCGGGTGCCAGCCTGCTGGGCGCTGTCGGCGAGCGTGCCGATCGTCAGGGTGGCGGGGCCGGTCGCGGCGGTGACGCGGGCGCGCAGTTGCTCGGCCTGCTCCAGCAGCAGGCGCGCCTCGTCGTAGAGCACCGTCCCGGCGGCGGTCAGCGCGACCCCGGTGGGCGAGCGGTCCAGCAGGACGGCCCCGAGGTCGGTCTCCAGCTGCCTGACCGCCCGGCTCAGCGGTGGCTGGGTCATGTGCAGCCGGGCGGCGGCGCGTCCGAAGTGGCGTTCCTCGGCGACGGCCACGAAGTAGCGCAGCGAGCGTAGGTCCATCACCGGCGACGATACGCGGACGGTATCGGGTGAACGGAACCGGTGTTGGACGGCCCGGACGTCCCGGCGGTGCACTGGGACCGTCACTGACCTGCGATACAGGAGTCCGCGCAATGGCCGAGTACACGGCACCCGACCCGATCGTCGACGTCACCGGGGCGCAGGAGGTCGCCGACGATCTCGTGGTGGTCCCCAATCAGGGAGTGCAGCTGGTGCCGAACATCGGCGTGATCGGCGGCTCCCATTCGGTGCTGGTGGTCGAGACCGGGATGGGCCCCCGCAACGCCGAGGCCGTGCTGAAGTTCGCGGCCGAGTACGCCAAGGGCCGCAGGCTGTACCTGACCACGACGCATTTCCACCCCGAGCACTCGTTCGGCGCACAGGTGTTCGCCGAGGAGGCGACGTACCTGGTCAACGGCGCGCAGGCCGAGGAGCGGGCCGCGAAGGGCGCCGGTTACCTCGCCATGTTCCGGGGGCTCGGCGCGCCGGTCGCCCGGCAGCTCGAAGGCGTCGAGCTGGGCGTCCCCGACACCGTCTACGACCGCTCGCACGACCTCGACCTGGGCGGACGGGTGGTGCGGCTGCGGGGCACCGGCCGCGCGCACAGCCGGGGCGACCAGGTCGTGACGGTCCCGGACGCCGGGGTGATGTTCACCGGCGACCTTGTGGAGACCGGGCAGTTCGCGATCTTCCCCTGGCTGCCGCCGCACGACGCCGACGTCTCCGGGATCCGGTGGATCGAGGTGATGCGGCGGCTGGCGGCGGAGCGCCCCCGCGTGGTGGTCCCGGGCCACGGGGACGCCGGCGGCGCGCGGCTGCTCGCGGACGTCCGCGCCTACCTCGAACTGTTGCGCGACGAGACCTGGGCGCGCCGGGACTCCGCCGTGGGCGAGGAGACGATCGTCGAGGAGGTCCGGGCGCTGATGATCGAGCGGCACCCGGACTGGGCCGGACGGGAGTGGATCGAGCCGGGCATCGGCTGCTTCTGCGCCGAGCACCCCGACGATTCAGGCGAAGAATGATTTAGCGCGAGTAGCATCGGCGGCATGAGCGACGCGAAGGCCCTGCCCGCGACGGTGGCGTTCCGGCTCGGGACGCTCGGCGCGATCTTCGGCGACCGGCTGGCCGGGAGGATCGCCGCCTACGACCTGAAGCTCAAGCACGCCGGGCTGATGACCGCGCTGGAGGCGGGCGTCGCCGCCTCGCAGCAGGACCTCGCCGCGCGGATGGGCGTCGCGCCGAGCCTCGTCGTCGCGCTCGCCGACCATCTGGTGGCGCTCGGCGCGATCGAGCGGCGGCGCGGCCCGGCCGACCGGCGCCGGCAGGTCCTCACGCTGACCGGCCACGGCCGCGAGCTGCTGCGCAAGTGCGCGGCGGCGGCGCGCGAGGTCGACGAGGAGATCGCCGCCCCGCTCGCCCCCGCCCAGCGCGCCGCGCTGCACGAGGCGCTCGGGCTGATCGCCGAGCGGGAGGGGCTGCCCACCGCCTGACCGGCCCTCAGCCCGCGGCGTCCGGCGACCGCAGGACGTAGGAGCCGTCGCGGCGCTCGTAGACGGGGTCGGTGGTGTTCCACGCCGCGTCCCGCAGCGGGCGCTTGATCACCTTGTTGGTCGGGGTGCGCGGGAGCTCCGCCACGATCCGGACGTAGCGCGGCGCCCACTTGGTGCCAAGGTCGGGCTGGGCCTCCAGGAACGCGGCGAAGGCGCCGGGATCGAACGCGCATCCTGGGGCCATCGCGACCGCCGCCATGACCTGATCGCCGACATGCTCGTCCGGCACCGCGTAGACGGCGACGTCCGCGAACGCCTCGAAGCGCGCGAGCAGCCGCTCGACGGGCGCGGCGGCGAAGTTCTCGCCGTCCACCCGCAGCCAGTCGCTGTCGCGCCCGGCGAAGTACCAGTAGCCGTCGGCGTCGCGGTAGGCGAGGTCGCCCGACCACGTCCAGCCGTTGCGGACGCGCTTCGCCGTCGCCTCCGGGTTGTTGTAGTAGCCCTCGAACTTGGCGGCGCCCTTCATGTCGACGATCTCGCCGATCGCCTCCTCGGCGTTCAGCAGCTCGCCGTGCGCGCCGAACTTTGCGGGCGGGCATTCGCGCAGCGTGTCGGGGTCCATCACCACGGTGCCGTCCTCGGCGACGCCGAGCGAACCGGGCGGCGTCCCCGGGACGCGGGTGAGCCGGATCTCCCCCTCGCTCGACCCGTAGGAGTCGATGACGGTGCAGCCGAAGCGGCGCGCGAACTCCTCGATGTCGCGCTGGGCCGCCTCGTTCCCGAACGCGATCCGCAGCGGATTGTCGGCGTCGTCCGGCTTCTCGGGGACGGCCAGGACGTAGTTCAGCGGCTTGCCGACATAGTTGAAGAAAGTCACGCCGTAGCGGCGGACGTCCGGCAGGAACCCGGACGCGGAGAACTTGCGCCGCACCACCACGCAGCCGCCCGTCGCGACCGCCGGCGCGATCCCGGCCATCAGCGCGTTCGAGTGGAACATCGGCATCACGACGTAGAACACGTCGTCGCGGGTGAGGCGGCGCCGGTCGCGCTGCTGGACGGCGATCCGCCCGAGCCGGCCCTGCGTGCAGATGACCGCCTTCGGCGCCGCGGTCGTCCCGGACGTGAACACCAGCGAGAAGATCGTCTCCGGGGAGACCGGCTCGACGGCGGCGGGACGGACCGCGCCGAGCGCCTCGGCGTACGCGTCGGCGTCCACGGTCAGCACCGGGATCTCCGGGACGAGCCCGTCGACCAGCGGCGACCGGGACGTCTCGGTGACCAGCAACGCGCAGTCGGTGTGCGTGATGTCGCGGGCCAGCTCCGCGCCGCGCCGGGTCGGGTTCAGCTCCACCACCGGGACGCCCGCGAGGGCCGCGCCGAGCAGCCAGAACAGGTGCTCCGGCCCGTTCTCCAGGAACAGCCCGAGATGCCAGGGACCCGACCGCCGCGCGTCCCGGACGAGCCCGGCGCGCAGCCGCGCCTCCGCGACGACCTCGCGCCACGTCCACGACCGGTCCTCGAACCACAGGCCCGTCCGGTCGTCGTCCGAACGGGCCGCGACCAGCTCCCCGAAGGTGACCTCATCGGCCGGCCGGTCGTCGCCCAACACATCTGCCATCTGTCCCTCCCGCCCCCACGGTCGGCCACCGCCCGCCCCGCCCCCACCCCGCGTCCCACTCACCGAGACCCCATCACTTCACCGTTGAGTTGCGGCGAGTCGTCGTTATGGAGCGCTCCATAACGACGACTCGCCGCAACTCAACGAAGGGTTCGGGCGCGGCGCCTCCGGACGGGACGGGTCTCGATCGAGTCGATCCGCTGCTCGCGGCGGGCGATCCGCCACGTCCCGCCGTCGAGCCGGTAGGCGTCGGTGTAGCGGCAGTTCCATACGAGGTCGGACGTCCGGCCGTCGTCGCGTTCGGTCAGGTGGTGGGCGACGCAGGCGATCTCCCCGGTGGCCGTGCCGGGTTCGGGGCCCGCGTCGAACACCTGCCCGACGAGGGCGTGGAACGTGACCGGGATGCCGTCCAGCACCGACAGCGTCGCGGTGATCTCCGCGCGTCCGGTGAAGGTGCGCACCGGGTCGAGCTCATCCGGGGCGGACGGCAGGACGAGCACCGCGTCGGTGGTGAACAGGGCCGCCATCGCGTCGATGTCGCGGCGGTCGGCGTACAGCGCGTAGCGAGCGACCAGGTCGCCAAGGGCGATCCGGTCGTCCGTTCCCAGCGTCATGAGAGGCCGAGGCGCTGCGCGCACGCCGACAGCTCGTCCTTCGCCTCGTCGAGCGACTTCGTCGCGTTCCCGCGCAGGACGAGACGGCCCGCGCCGAGGCCGGCCAGCTTCTCCGCCTTCTCCGGGGTGACCGCCGACAGCGAATGGCCGAGCGTGAGTTCCAGCGCGTCCGGGTCGCGGCCGCTCTTCCCGGCCTCCTCGCGCATCAGCCCGACCAGCCCGCGAAGCTCGTCGCCGGCGACGCCGAGCGGCTGGAGGCCGTCGCCGTAGCGGCCGGCGCGGCGCGCGGCGGCCCTGGTGTGGCCGCCGACGTGGATCGGCACGCCGCCCTCCTGCACCGGCTTCGGGTAGCTCATCGCGCCCTTGAACCGGAAGAACTCGCCGTCGTGCGACGCGCCCTCCGGCCCCGTCTCCGCCCACAGCTTCCGCAGCACCTGGAGCTGCTCGTCGCCGCGCCGGCCGCGCGACTCGAAGTCGGCGCCGCACGCCTCGACCTCCTCGCGCATCCAGCCCATGCCGACGACCAGCCGCAGCCGCCCGCCCGACAGCGCGTCGATCGTCGCGAGCCGCTTGGCGAGCACCACCGGATGGTGGTTCGGCAGGACGAGCACGCCGGTGGCGAGGCCGATCCGGCTCGTCCGGCCGGCGAGGAACGCCAGCAGGTCGAGCGGATCGGGGATGTCCAGGTCGTCCGCCAGCTCCATCTTCCCCGAGCTGTCGTAGGGGTAGACGGAGGAGTAGCCGCTCGCCACCACCGCGTGCTCGACCGCGCCGACGGACTCGAAACCGCAGTCCTCGGCGTGCCGGACGTACGCGCCGACCCACTCGGGATCGGCGGTCACCCCGGCCGCGACGGGCAGCAGGACGGCGTACTTCATGCATTCTCCTTCTCGAGGGCGGCGGCGGCGCGTCCGGCGCGGCGGCCGAAGAACGTGCCGTCGCCCAGGGACGTCCCGCTGACGTACGCCTCGCCGTGCATGCCGGACGCGGCGCGGCCCGCCGCGTACAGGCCGGGCACCGGCTCACCCGAGTTGTTCAGGACCTCGCCGTCGACGGTGGTGTGCAGCCCGCCGAGCGTGAACCCGGACGCGCCGCTCGCCGGGCCGCCGGTGCCGCCGAAGAAGCCCGCGCCCGGGTCGATCGCCGCGAAGGGGGCCTTCAGCGGCCGCAGCCACTTGGGGTCCTTGTGGAAGTAGGGGTCCTCGCCCTTCTCGGCGTGCCGGTTGTACGTCTCGACCGTCGCCTCCAGGGACCCGGGCGGCATGCCGAGGGCCTCCTCCAGCTCGGCGAGGGTCTCGGCGGCGTGCTTCGGCAGCACGCCCCACCGGTCCGCCTCGGGGACGGACTCGTACCCCTCCTCGTCGATGATCGTCCAGTAGGGGCCCGGCTGGTCGCGGACCGCGTGGACGCTCCAGTGGCCCGGGTAGACGTCCTCGTTGAGGAACCGGCGGCCCAGCCCGTCCACGAGCATGCCGCGGCACACCATCGCGGGCAGCGCGGTCAGCGCGATCTCGACCACGCCCATCCGGCGGGTCGCGGCGCCGATCGCCGCCGCCATCCGGATGCCGGAGCCGTCGTCGAGGCCGTCGCTGACCTTGCCGTGCCCGAGCAGCACCGGCGCGTGGTCGGCCAGCATCTCCTCGTTGTCGACGAACCCGCCGGTGGTGAGCACCACCGCCCGGCGCGCCCGGTAGGCGACCCGCTCGCCGTACTTGCGGGCGACGAGCCCGGCGACGCGTCCGTCCCCGTCCAGGACGAGGTTGGACGCCGCGGTGTCGACGTGCGTGACGGCACCGGCCCCGGTCGCCGCCGCCGCCAGCTTCTCCATCAGCACGGTGCCGCCGAACCCGCTCGCCGCCGGGCGGTGCCCGCGCGGGACCGGCCGGGCGACGGTGTTGTACGGCCAGGAGTTCTCGCCGATCCACATCAGCCCGTCCTCGGACATGGGCATCCACGTCGGCGAGTCGTAGAAGCTGTGGTTGAACGCGACGCCGCACTCGCGGAACCACGCGAAGTGCTCGACGCTCCCGTCGCAGTACAGCCGGATCTTCCCGGTGTCGGCGTTCGGGCCGAGCGCCTTCACCAGGTAGGCGTACATGTTGTCGGGGTCGTCGTCGAAGCCGCACGCCTTCTGCACCTCGGTGCCGCCGCCGAGGTACAGCTCGCCGCCGGACTGCGCCGACGACCCGCCGGGCCCGCTCGCCCGCTCCAGCACCAGCACGTCCGCGCCGGCGCGCGCCGCCTCGTACGCCGCCGCCGCGCCCGCGCAGCCGAACCCGACGACGAGCACGTCGCACTCGTGGTCGAACGCGCCGATCTCCGCGAGCGGGACCGGCTCGACCGGGGAACGAGGGCTCACCCGATCACTTCCCGGGCGGGGCGAACGCGGCCAGCGGCTCGGAGCCCGACCAGTCGTGGCCCCAGTAGCTGTCCTTGGTGATCTCCTCGGCGGTGTAGTGCGCCTCGTCGACGAGCATGCCCTCGCAGCCGTACTCGATGTCCCAGCCGCCGGGGGCGCGCACGTAGAACGACACCATCTTGTCGTTGGTGTGCCGGCCGAGGGTGGAGGAGATCGAGAAGCCGTGCTCCTTCACCGCGTCCAGGGCGATGCCGACGGCGTCGAGGGTGTCGACCTCCACCATCAGGTGCACCAGGCCGGGCGCGCCGTCGTGCGGGGCCGGGCAGATCGCCGCGCTGTGGTGCCGCTGGTTGACGCCCATGAAGCGGATCCGCACCGGGCCGCCGACCTTCATCGCGCCGCGCGGCAGGAAGCCGAGCACCTCGTTGTAGAACGCGGCGGTCTCGGCGAAGTTCGGGGTGGGCAGCACCACGTGGCCCATGCCCATCGCGCCGGTGACGAACTTCTGCGCGAAGCGGGTCCGCAGCGGGCTGTGGTCCAGGACCGGGCCGAAGAACACCTCGACGGGCGTGCCGCCGGGGTCGGTGAACGCGATGACCTCCTCGGCGTCGCGCTCGGCGGCCTCCTTCGCCGGCAGCGCCGTCACGGCCGTGCCGGACTTCTCGACGGCCTCGCGGACGGCGGCCAGCGCGTACTGGTCGCGGACCTCCCAGCCGACGGCGAGCACCTTGTCGGTGTCGCCGGGCACCAGCCGCAGCCGCGACCGGCGCTCGTCCATGCGCAGGTACAGGCCGTCGGGATCGGGGCCGTCGCCCTCGGCGAACCCGAGCCCCTCGAGGGCGAACTCGCGCCAGCGTTCGATGTGCTGGGTCTGGACCTTCAGATAGCCCAGCCCTCGGATGTGCGTCACTGTCCTCGGTCCCTTCGGTGGTGCGGCCCGTACGGCGGCGCGGCCGACGCGGCGGCCGTTTCCGTCAACCTGCCAAATCCGGTGCCGGGACGCGGAGACCTTCCCGCTCAGTGAGAGTCTTTCGCCGCAACCCAACGAGGAGGTCGGATGGCGAAGGTCGCGCTTGTCACGGGGGCCAGTCGCGGGATCGGGCGGCGGACGGCGCTGGCGCTCGCGGGCGCCGGGTACGACGTCGCGTTCACGGCGCGGACCGCCGAGGAGGGCCAGGGCCGGATACCGCCGCGCTACGGGCACGCGGACGCCATCCCGGTGCCGGGCAGCCTGGCGCGGACGCGGACGGAGATCGAGGCGCTCGGAGTGCGGGCGCTGCCGGTCCGGATGGACCTGCTCGATCGGGCGAGCGTGACGTCGGCCGCCGCGACCGTCCTGGACGCGTGGGGCCGGGTGGACGTGCTGGTCAACAACGCGGTGGCGCACATCGCGGGTACCCACGAGCGGTTCCTCGACCTGGACGTCGACGTCGCCGCGCAGGTCGTGACCGGCAACTACCTCAACCAGATCGCGCTGATCCAGGCCGTGCTGCCGGCGATGCTGGAGCGGGGCGGCGGGACGGTCGTGAACCTGTGCTCGGGGTCGGCGACCAGCGACCCGCCGGGGCCGCCCGGCGAGGGCGGCTGGGGCGTTGCGTACGCGGCGTCCAAGGCGGCGTTCGGCCGGCTCGCGGGCGCGGTCAACGCCGAGTACCGCGGTCGCGGCGTCCGCGCGTTCAACCTCGACCCCGGCTTCGTGATCACCGACGCGGGCGCCGCACGCGGCGGCCTCACCACGCTGCAGGAAGAGGGGTTCGAGGCGACCCCGGAGGAGGCGCCCGGCGCCGCGGTCGTCTGGCTCGTCACCTCACCGGACGCCGACGCGTTCCTCGGCCGGGTGATCTGGACACCGAAGCTCGTCGCCGACCACCACCTGCTTCGTTGAGTTGCGGCGAGTCGTCGTTGAAGCGGCTCCCATAACGACGACTCGCCGCAAGTCAACGTCAGATCATGGAGCGCATCGGGCCCTGCGGGGGCTCGATGTCCAGGTCGGTCAGGGCGGACACGTGGTAGACCGAGCCGGGGACGTGGATGGCGTGCGCGAGGCCGACGTGCGCGTCCCGCCAGAACCGCTGGATCGGGTTGTCCAGCCGCATCGCGTTGCCGCCCGACCGCACCACGATCTCGTTCATCGCCTGCGCAGCGCGCCACGCGGCGCGGACCTGGGTGCGGCGGCCCGCCGCCCGGTCGGCGAAGCTGATCTCCTCGCCCGCCGCGACCCGGTCGTACATCCGCGAGCAGTTGTCCAGCAGTGCGGTCCGGGACGCCTTGATCTCCTCGGCGGCCTCACTGATCGCGTACAGCACGTACGGGTCGTCCTTGATCCGGGTACCGGTGATCTGGACGCGGTTGCGCTGGTAGGCCAGGTGGTGGTGCAGCGCGCCCTCGGCGATGCCGATCACGGCGGCGGTGATGCCGAGCGGGAACACGCACGAGAACGGCATCAGGTAGGACGGGTTGGTCAGCCCCGCCTCGCGCGGCGCCGAGCCGTCGACGACCTTGTCGTACCAGAGCGTCCGGTACGACGGGACGAACGCGTCCTTGACGATGATGTCCTTGCTGCCGGTGCCCTTGAGGCCGGCGACCTCCCAGGAGCCCTCCACGATCTCGTAGTCCGAGCGCGGCAGGATCAGGTGCAGCGACCGCGGCGGCTGCGCCATCTTGCCCTCGTCGTCGCCGAGCATCCCGCCGAGGAAGATCCAGTCGCAGTGGTCGGTGCCGGAGGAGAACTGCCAGCGGCCGTTGAAGACGTAGCCGCCGTCGACCGGGCGGGCGATGCCCATCGGCGCGTACGGGGACGCGATCCACGTGTCGGGGTCCTGGCCCCAGATCTCCTCGCGGACCTTCGGGTCGGCGTAGGCCATCTCCCACGGGTGGACGCCCACGATCCCGGCGACCCAGCCGGTCGAGCCGTCCAGGGAGGCGATGCCCATCACCGTCTCGGCGAACTCGCGGGGGTGCACCTCCAGCCCGCCGTGCGCGCGGGGCTGCAGCTGGCGGATCACACCGGAGTCGCGCAGCGCCTTGGCGGCCTGGTCGTCGAGCCGGCCGAGCGACTCGTTCGACGGGCCGAGCGCGCGGATCTCCTCGGCCCGCTCCATCATCGCGTCGAGCACGGGGTTGGTCATCAAGTCCTCCGATGTGTCCGTCAGCCGTCGTAGCTGATCCTGAGCCGGTCGCTGACCGGCCTCGCCTGGCAGGCGAGGATGAGGCCGTCGGCGAGATCCTGCTCGTCGAGGACCGAGTTGGCGTCGAGCGCGACCTCGCCTTCCAGGGCCACGCAGGCGCAGGCGGAGCAGTTGCCCTCCCGGCAGGAGAACGGGGCGTCGACGCCGGCGCGCAGCAGCGCGTCCAGCAGCAGCTGCGACTTCGGCCACGGCACCGTCTGGGTCTCGCCGTCGATCTCCACCTCGATCTCGGCGACGCCGGCCTCGTCGGCCTCCGTCGGCGGGTCCGCGTCCGGTTCCTCGAACGGGTCGCCGGCCAGGGAGAAGAAGCGCTCGACGTTCACCCGCATGCCGAGGCCGGTCAGCGCGGCCTCCGCCATGTCCATGAACATCCCGGGCCCGCACACGAACGCCTCGCGGCCGGTGAAGTGCCGGGCGAGGGAGTGGAACGCGGCGGGCGTCGGCAGGCCCTGCACGGACTCCAGCCAGTGCACGACCGTGAGCCGCTCGCCGTGCTCCTCGGTGAGGGCGCGCAGCTCCTCCGCGAAGATCACCGACCGTTCGTCGCGGTTGGCGTACAGCAGCGTGACGGTGCCGGTGCCGCCCGCGAGGACCGACTTCAGGATCGACATCACCGGGGTGATGCCGCTGCCGCCCGCGACCAGCAGCAGGTCGGCGTCCAGGGAGTGCGGGGTGAACGTCCCGGCGGGCCGCAGCACCTCCAGCACGTCGCCCGCGGCGACGTTGTCGCAGATCCAGTTGGACCCGATCCCCTCGGCGACCCGCTTCACCGTCACCTTGAGCCGCTCGTCGCAGACCGGCGAGCTGCACAGCGAGTACGAGCGCGCGACCCAGCCGTCCCCGGCGGGCACCCGGACCGTGAGGAACTGGCCGGGACGGTAGGCGAACCGGCCCCCGTCCCCCTCCATCGGTTCCAGGACGAGCGAGTTCGCGTCGGGCGTCTCCCGGACGACCTCGACGACGCGCGCCTTGAGCGATGCGGTCATGCCCTTCCCGAAGCCTTGTCCGCCGTGTCCGTCCCGCCTGCCGTGTCCGCCGTGCCTGCCGTGTCGAGGCCGGCGGCGTGCCGCGCCGCGATGTAGCCGAACACGATGGACGGGCCGATCGTGGCGCCCGGGCCGGCGTACTCGTTGCCCATCACCGACGCGGACGTGTTGCCCGTCGCGTACAGGCCGCCGATGACCGAGCCGTCCCCGCGCAGCACGCGCGAGTGCTCGTCGCAGACCAGGCCGCCCTTGGTGCCGAGGTCGCCGACCTCCAGCCGGAACGCGTAGTACGGCGCGGTCTCCAGCACGTCCAGGTTCGGGTTCTTCAGGTTCGGGTCGCCGTAGTAGCGGTCGTAGGCGGAGTCGCCCCGGCCGAACTCGGGGTCCTTGCCGTCGCGGGCGTAGCCGTTGAACTTCTGGACGGTCTCCTCCAGCGCGTCCGCCGGGACGCCGATCTTCTCGGCCAGCTCCTTCAGCGTGTCCGCCTTGAAGACGATGCCCTTGTCGTAGAACGCCTTCGGGATGGGCGCGCCGGGCAGGATCTGCGCGAACGGGTAGCGGGCGCGGGACTTGGCGTCCATCACGAACCACGCCGGGACGTGCCCGCCCTCCAGCTGGTCGTGGACGAAGTTGACGTACGGGGCGGCCTCGTTGGTGAACCGCCTGCCGTCCCCGGACACGATGACCTGGCGCGGGATGGCCCGCTCGGACACCAGCGGGATCACCGCGCCGAGCGGGTGCCGGACGGCCGGCATCCACCACGCGTCGTCCATCAGGTCGATCGCGGCGCCGAGGCCCTCGCCGGCGCGGATGCCGTCGCCGGTGTTCTCGCGGGCGCCCATGGCGAAGTCCTCCTGGCCGCCCTTGGGCAGGTACCTGTCCCGCATGTCCTGGTTGTGGTCGAACCCGCCGGTCGCCAGCAGGACGCCCTTGCGGCCGCGGATCCGCAGCGTCTCGCCGTCGCGGGTCTGCGCGACGATCCCGACCACGCGGCCGTCGCCGTCGGTGACCAGCTCGGTCATCGCGGTCTTCAGCCGCAGCGGGATCCCGGCGTCCTTCAGCGCCATCCGCAGCCGCGCGACGAGCGCCCGGCCGCCGGTCGCCATGTGTCGGCGGCGGACCAGGTTCGACGACACCCGCCACGCCGCGACCAGCGACGCCCGCCGGCCGGCCCACGTGCGCTTGGCCATCGCGAGGTCGTGGTAGTCCTTCGCGGTCACCCAGAGCCCGAGCGGGCCCTTCATGTTGTTCGGGCGCTGGTACTGCTCGTCCTCGCCGAGCTTGCGGGTGTCGAACGGCTTGGCCTCGATGGACCGGCCGAGCGGCCGCCCGCCCTCCAGCTCGGGGTGGTAGTCGGCGTAGCCCTTCGTCCAGAAGAACTGCATCCACTTGCTCCTGCAGACCAGTTCCATGGCGGCGGGGCCGTTGTCGACGTAGGCGTCCAGCCGGGCCGCAGGCACCTTCCCCTGGGTGAGCAGGTCGAGGTAGCGGCGGATCGACTCGCGGCTGTCGTCGTGGCCGCGCGCCTTGAGCGTCGGGTTGTTCGGGACCCAGATGCCGCCGCCGGACAGCGCCGTCGAGCCGCCGAACTTCTTGCCCTTCTCGATGATCAGTGGCTTCAGCCCGGCGTCGTGCGCGGTGAGCGCGGCGGCCATGCCGCCTCCCCCGCTGCCGACGATGACGAGGTCGTACTCCTCGTCCCAGGCGGCCTCCCCGCCGCTCATGCCTGGTCCTTCCGCGTCAGGAAGGCCAGCACGGCGCTCTCCCAGGCCGCCTTCTGCTCGATCATCACCCAGTGCCCGCAGTTCGGGAAGATGTTCACCTGGACGTTCGGGATGGTCCGCATCGGGATGAGCGCCATGTCGACGGGGCTGACCCGGTCGTCGCGTCCCCAGGTGATGAGGGTCTCGGCCCTCAGCTTGTGGAGCATCGCCCAGTAGGGCGGCTCGGGCGAGCGGGCCTGCGCCTTGAAGTTCGCGGTCATCGCGGCCGTCGAGTACATGCGGCGCGCGGCGGCGAGGGTGTCGGGGTCGGTGGCCTGCTGCCAGCGCTCCTCGATCAGCTCCTCGGTCACCACCTTCGGGTTGAACACCATGGAGTGCAGCCACCGGATCAGGCCCTCGCGGGTCGGGTCGTCGGTGAACTCCATCAGCAGCTTGATGCCCTCGCCGGGCCCGGGGCTGAAGATGTTGCGGCCGATCCCGCCGATGGTAACCAGCCGCCGCACCCGCTCGGGGTGCGCGAGGGCCGTCTGGGTGCCGACGATGCCGCCCATGGAGTTGCCGATCACGTCGACCTGCTCCAGGCCGAGGCCGTCCAGGAAGCGGACCACCGCGCCGGACGCGGCGGCCATCGGGTGCTCGTCGGTCGGGTCGCTCACACCGAAGCCGGGGAACTCCAGCACCAGGCAGCGGAAGTGCTCGGCGAACCGCGCGAGGTTGCCGCGGAAGTTGCGCCAGCCCGTCACGCCGGGGCCCGAGCCGTGCAGCATCAGCAGCGGCGGGCCGTCGCCGGCCTCGTGGTAGCGCAGGACGCCCTGGTCCGTGGCGAGTTCGCGCAGCGTCGACTCGTGGGTCAGCTCCGTGGGCATGTTCTCAGTCCTTCTGGGTGGCTTGCCGGAAACCTAACGGTCGTTTGGTCGGGACCGTCCAGTGGATTCCCGATCAGCGGGACGCCTCGCCGGGCCCCGCCGGAACCGCCCCCTTGACGGCCGGCCGGGCGCGGGCTTCCACTCATCGGGATCCGGTGGCGCGCGCGGCGCGGCGCGTGCCTACGGTCCCGTCCAACGAGACCGGCGACAGCGCCAGAGAGCCGCGAGGTGACTTCATGCCAGCAGAGCCAGCGCTCACCGCGGAGCCCGCAGAGCCCGCGGACTCCCCCGACCCCCTGGAGTTCCGGCGGGCGATGGCGGAGTTCGCCACCGGCGTCACCGTGGTGACCGCCGTCGACGGGGACGAGCCCGTCGGGTTCGCCTGCCAGTCGTTCGCGTCGGTGTCGCTGGATCCGCCGCTGATCCTGTTCTGCGCGGACCGGCGGGGCCGGTCGTGGCCGCGGATCCGCGCGGCCGGCCGGTTCTGCGTGAACGTCCTCGGCGAGGACCAGGCCGACCTGTGCGCGCGGTTCGGGTCGAGCCGCGGCCTGAAGTTCGAGGGGCTCGACTGGGACCTGTCCCCGCACGGCACCCCGCAGCTGCGGGACGTGCTGCTGAACGTGCACGCGACCGTGCACGCCGTGCACGAGGCCGGCGACCACGACGTGGTGATCGGCCGGGTGCTGTCCGTCCGGGTGCACGAGGCGCCCGGCGGGGTGTGGCGCCGCCCGATGCTGTTCTTCCGCAGCCGGTTCGGCGTGCACCCGCCCGACGTGCCGTTCGCCCCCGACCCGTGGGGCGAGGGCGACCGCTGGGGCTGGGGCTGAGGCCGCGGCCGAAGACAAGGCCCGAGACGGGGCCGGGGCGCGGCCGGTCGGCAGGGTCACATCCAGTCGCCGCGGCCGTCCACGGCGAGCAGCCGGTTCATCGTCGCGGCCGACCAGGTGTGCTCCGGGACGGGGCGGTCGGCGTGCGGGCGCCGGGTGCGGCCGCCGGCGCGTCCCGCCGAAGCGGCGCCGGGGAACAGCACCTGCGCGGTCTCGCGGGCGGCGGTGACCACCAGCGGCGCGACGTTCTCCAGCGGCGTGTGGATGTCGCCGACCAGGGAGATCCCGGCGACCGGGCCCTCGGCGCCGCGGACCGCGGCGGCCACGCAGGCGATGCCGGGGAACGACTCGCCGCGCTCGAACGCCAGGCCGCGGCGCTGCCGGACGCGGTGCAGCTCCTGGTGCAGGGTGCCGAGCTCGCCGATGGTGCGGCTGGTCAGCCGGGTGATCGCGGTGCCGAGCAGCGCGTCGACCTGCTCGGGCTCCAGCCAGGCGAGCATCGCCTTGCCGAGCGCCGTCGAGTGCGCGGGGACGCGGCCGCCGACCCGGGAGGGCACCGACGCGGCCAGGCGCCCGCCGAGCTTGTCCAGGTAGAAGACCTCGGCGCCGTCCAGCACGGCCAGGTGCGCGACGAGCCCGGTGGTGACCTGCAGCTCGTGCAGGTACGGCGCGGCGGCCTCGCGGATCTTGCCGTGCCCGCCGTCCTGCCCGCCGAGGCCGAGCGCCCGCTGGCCGAGGCCGTAGCCGAAGGAGTGGTGGGCGAGCCAGCGCTGCCGGACGAGCTGGTCGAGGATCCGGTGCGCGGTGGAGCGCGGCAGCCCGGTGCGGCGGGCCACGTCCTCGAGGGTGAGCCGGGCGGAGGGCCCGTTGAAGGCGTCGAGGATCAGCGTCATCCGCTCGATCATCGAGGGCGGCGCATCGCGCCGCACGGGCGCGTCCAGGGTCTCGGTCATCGCACCTCCCGGGAACACGACTGAAATGAATTCTTGTTGAGTGGAATCTAGCAAGTCCTGGCGCGGACCGGAAGGGGTAGCGTCAGGCCAGGTCACACCTGACCAGGTGGCACGCCCCCGGATCCTGGACGGTCCCCGGACGGCGAGTAGAACGTTTTCTTTCGAGAGGGGACGCGATGCGAGTCGGCATCGTCACGCCGGTGGTGGCCCAGCCGCCGCCCGGGCACGCCGGATGGGAGCGGGACGCCGGCGTCGAGGACGTGGGGCGGATCGCCGAGACCGCCGACCGGCTCGGCTACCACCACCTGACCTGCAGCGAGCACGTCGCGGTGCCGGTCGGCGCGGCCGAGCAGCGCGGCGGCGTGTACTGGGACCCGCTCGCCACCTTCGGCTACCTCGCCGCCCGCACCTCCCGGATCCGGCTGGCCACGCAGGTGCTGGTGCTCGGCTACCACCACCCGCTCGCGATCGCCAAGCGGTACGGCACGCTCGACCGGATCAGCGGCGGGCGCCTCACCCTCGGCCTCGGCGTCGGCAGCCTGGAGGAGGAGTTCGACCTGCTCGGCGCCCCGTTCGCCGGACGCGGCGCGCGCGCCGACGACGCCATCGCCGCGCTACGGGCGTCGCTGTCGCGGCGGGTGCCGGAGTACCACGGCGAGCACTACGACTTCTCCGGCATGGTCGTCGAGCCGCACGCCGTGCAGGAGCACGTCCCGTTCTGGATCGGCGGCCGGACGGCGCGCTCGCTGCGCCGGGCGCTCGCCGCCGACGGCTGGGTGCCGTTCGGGCTGCCCCTCACCGAACTCGCCGGGATGCTCGCCGAAGCCGACGTCCCGGACGGCTTCGACGTGGTGCTCGGGCCGTCCCGCCCGCTGGACCCGATCGGCGACGCGGAGGGCGCGGGCAAGGCCCTCGTCCGGCTGCGCGATGCGGGCGCGACGATCGCCGGCGTCCGCATCGCGGCGGAGTCGGCGACCCACTACTGCGAGCAGCTCGCCGCGCTCCGCGACCTCGCCGGCACCTACGGCCTCACCTTTGGAGACAAGCTTTGACCGATGTCGAGACCCGGCTGGCTGCCCTGGAGAACCGCATCCGCGCCCTGGAGGACGAGCAGGAGATCACCCGGCTGATCCTGTCCTACGGGCCGCTGGTCGACAGCGGCTGCGCCGAGGCCGTCGCCGGGTTGTGGGACGAGGACGGCGTCTACGACGTGGACGAGATCATGATGGACGGCCGTCCCGCGATCGACGCGATGGTCCGCTCCTCCAACCACCAGCGGTGGATCGCGGGCGGCTGCGCGCACTTCGTCGGGCCGCCGCACGTCACCGTGTCCGGCGACACGGCCACCGCCGTCGGCTACACGCTGATGATCGTGAACCGGGAGAACGGGTTCGCGCTGCGCCGCGCGACCGCCAACCACTGGACGCTGCACCGCACGTCCGGCGGCTGGAGCGTCACCAACCGGACGAACCGCGTCCTGGACGGCCGCGCCGAGTCCCCCGACCTGCTCGCCTCGCACTTCCCCGGGGCGGAACGGGTTTGAGCCGGAACCGCCGTGGCGCCCCCGGACGCGGGGGCGCCACGGCGGGCGGTGGTCACAGCAACGACGCGGCGTCGAGGTCGAGCGCGTGGTGGGCGTGCCGCGTGGTCATGGTGCAGAACATCTCGTCGCCCCGGTCGGTGCGTTCGACCAGCATCGACGCGCCGATGGCCATGACGATGCCCTGGAAGGCGTGCCGCCGGTAGCCGTCCCAGCACTCGTCCCAGGACACTTCCACGCCGCGTCCGGTGAGGGCGGCGTGGTAGCGGCGGACGAGTGCGTGCTCGTGCTCGCGGCGGGCCTCGACGGGCAGGCTGGAGCCGAGGAAGTACGCCAGGTCGGCGGCGCCCGGCCCGTAGGCGCAGGTCTGCCAGTCCAGGACGACCGGGCGCGGCCCGCCGAACAGCAGGTTGTCGGCGCGGAAGTCGCCGTGCATGAGGGTGGACGCGCCGTCCCGCGCGGCGAGGTAGCCGCCCATGGCCGGCAGGAAGTCCTCGATCAAGCCGATGACCTCGGGTTCCAGCCGTTCCGCGTACCGCTCCTTGAAGCCCTCGTACAGGCCCGCGACCATCGCGGTGGTGAACTCGGCGGCCTCGGCGCTGTGCCGGTTCAGCCACGGCAGGGCCGCAAGTTCCGGATCGTTCCACCCGGCGGCGTGGAGCGCGGCCATCTCGTCGACCGCGGCGGCGGCCTCGTCCGGCGAGACGCCCGCGAGCTGGTCGCCCGGCCGCGCGGGCGCGAGGTCCTGCAGCAGGACGACGTACTCGTCCTTCTCGGGCTCGTAGGCGGAGAAGTAGCAGGCGGGCACGCTGGCGTCGAGCCCGCCCGCGATCCCGGCGTAGAAGCTCGCCTCCACCTCGTAGGTGCGGATCGCGCGGGCCGCCGCGCGGCTCGCCTCGTCCGCCGCGGGCACCTTCGCGATCATCGTCGCGGGCAGCCCGACCCGGCCGTCGTAGGTCAGGCTCAGGCGCAGGCTGTCGGAGACCTGGCCGGTGCCGACGGGCTCGGCCGCGACGGCGGTGACCGACGCGCCGCCGAGGTCGCGCGCGAGCGCCTCGGTCAGCCAGCCGGCGGTCAGTCCGGCACCGCCGGCGACCGCCCCGGTCACTTCTCGTCGCCTTCCAGGAGGTAGGACCAGCCGTGGTCCTGCCAGCCGGGCGGCTGGTGCCATTCGGTCCAGCCGTGCCCGGTGCGGCCGTCCTCGGCGTCGAAGCGGCAGAGCGCGCGCGGGAAGTGCGCCGTCTGACCGTCCGGCGAGACGACGGCGACGGGCGCGAACGCCAGCGGCGTCGCGGTCATCGGGGCGCCCGGCACCCGCAGGTGCGACGACGCGGGCAGGTCGTCGGCGCCGAAGCGGGTCTCGGCGGAGAAGCCGTCGCGGTGCTCGATCTCGCCGCCCGGCGGCACCGCGAACGACGGCCACGGGATCGCGAACCCGATGTTGGCCTGCATGCAGTGGAAGAACGCGCCGTCGTCCAGCCGCCCTGACGACCAGAGCCACGACGTCTTCCACCAGTCGCGCTCGCCCCAGCTGTGGTCGCGCTCGCCCAGCGCGTCGACGGCGATCGTCTCGCCGCCGACCGTCACCGTCCCGGAGACCATGCACGGGATCTCGTAGCGCGGGATGTCCTTGTAGGGGTAGACGCCGCTGACGGTGTCCCATTGCAGGTCGAAGGCCAGACGTGTCGTCTCCGCGCCCGACGTGTCGCCGTAGGCGGCGGTGGGGTCGGGCAGGATCACGGCCTCGCCGTCCAGCCCGATCTTCGCGGGCCCGAACGGGTCGGCGATGCGCTGCGTGGCGTCGTAGGTGCCGGTGTGGACGTCGGTGGTGCCCGGCTTCGGCAGCGGCGCGTCGTTGTCGGCGATCAGGACGAGCGGACGGTCCTTGCCGGTGACGCACGCCCAGTACCAGGCGCGGTCCCAGTTCGGATACAGGCCGAGCCGGACGTACCCGGCGACGGACCCGTCCGGTGCGGCGAAGTCGAAGTAGTAGGACTCGTTCCACAGCACCTCGGGCCCGGGCTCGTGCAACCGCTCGTCCTCGGGCGTCAACTGCCAGGTGCCATGCTCGATGATCTTCGCCATGGGCGAACCTCCGGGGGTGGGCGGGGGTCAGGGGGCGGCGAGGCCGCGCAGGCGGCTCTTGGAGATCTTCCCAGTCGGGGTCCGCGGAAGCGAGGGCACGACGATCACTTCGGACGGGCACTTGTAGTGCGCCATCCGGGACCGGCAGAACCCGATCACCTCGGCCGGGGCCACGCCCGCGTCGGTGACCACGGCGGCGCAGACCCGCTGCCCCCAGTGCTCGTCCGGGACGCCGAACACCGCCGTCTCCACCACGCCCGGCAGCGCCATGATCATCCGCTCGGTCTCCGCCGGGTGCACGTTCTCCCCGCCGGTGATGATCATGTCGTCGGCGCGGCCCGCGATGTGCAGGTAGCCCGCCGCGTCGAGATGCCCGAGGTCGCCGCTGCGCAGCCGGCCCGACGCGTCGAGGACCTCGCCGGTGCGGGCCGGGTCGCGCCAGTAGCCGCGCATCATGAAGTCGGACGCGATCATGATCTCGCCCTGCTCGCCGGGCGCGCACTCCTCGCCGGTGCCGGGACGGACCACCGTGAACCGGACGCCGGGGATGGGCCGTCCGGTCGCGCCGAGCCGGCCGTCCGGGTCGTCCAGGACGTGGTCGGACGGCTCCAGGTGCGCGCAGAGCCCGCCCGCCTCCGTCAGCCCGTACGCCTGCGTGAACCCGGTGCCCGCGAGCACCTTCACCGCCGTCTCCAGCAGCGGGCGCGGGATCGGCATGCTGCCGTAGGCGATGTGCCGCAGGTCCGGGAGGGCCGCGCCGGTGCGGGACAGCTCGTCCAGCACGGTCTTGATCAGCGTCGGCACCATCAGCGCGTGCGTGACGTGGTGGTAGCGCAGCGCCCGGACGATCGACGCCGCGCCCGCGTCCGCCAGGAACAGCTGGGTCGTGCCGGACGCCAGGGCCATCTGCACCCAGCACGACCCCGCGACATGGAACACCGGCGGGACGATCAGCGCCGTCGACGACGGCGTCATCGCGAACGGCATCTCCATCGTGTAGCAGGCGTCGTTCGGGCCGCGGTCGAGGAGCACGCCCTTCGGGGCACCGGTCGAGCCGGAGGTGAAGAACAGCAGCGCGGCGTCGCCGGGCTCCGGGGCGAGGATCGCGTCCGGGTCGACCGGCCCTTCCGACCAGGGGAGTTCGCCGTCCGGGACGACGTGGCCCGGCTCGGCGAGGCCGGCGCTCCTCGCGTCGGCGACGAGCAGCGCCGGCTCGACGGAGTCCAGCACGGGCCGCAGCTCGGACGGGTCGAGCCGCCAGTTCAGCCCGGCGAGCACCGCGCGGCGCCGCCACGCGCCGAGCAGCAGTACGGGGTAGGCGACGTCGTTGCGGCCGAGCCAGCCGACGCGGTCGCCGGGCCCGACGCCGCGCGCGGCGAGGAACGCGGCGGCGCGGTCGGCGGCGGCGTCCAGCTCGCCCCAGGTGACCGAGGTGGTGGTGCCGATGACGGCGACCCGGTCCGGTTGCGTCCGGGCGAAGTGCCGCACGCGGTCGTCGATGCTGGGCACGGTGCCCTCCCTAGGCTCGGGCGCGGTCGGGGGTGCCGAGAAGGACATGGTCCGCCTTGGCCCGGCGGTAGTACAGGTGCGCGGGGTGCTCGAAGGTGAACCCGATCCCGCCATGGATGCGGATGTTCTCGGCGGTGGTGCGCGCGGCGGCCTCGCACGCCCAGGTGCGGGCGAGCGCGGCCATCGAGGCGGTCTCGCCGGGCGGGGCGTCCCCGTCCAGGGCGCGGACGGCGGCGGCGACGCAGGACCGGGCCGCCTCGACCTCGACGAGCATCTCCGCGCAGCGGTGCTTGATCGCCTGGAACGAGCCGATCGGCCGGCCGAACTGGACGCGGTCGCGGGCGTACGAGACGGCCATGTCGAGAGCGCGCTGCGCGACGCCGAGCTGTTCGGCCGCGAGCAGGATCGCCGCCGCGTCGAGGGCGCGGCCGAGCACCGGCCCGGCGCGTCCGGCCAGGGTCGCGGGCGTGCCGTCGCAGCGGACGCGGGCCATCTTGCGCGTCCCGTCCATCGTCTCGACGGGCGTGCGCTCGGCGGCGGTGACGGCGAACAGCCGGTCGCCGGTCCCGGTGACCAGGACGACGTCGGCGAGCGCGCCGTCCGTGACGAACCCGGCGGTGCCGGTGACGGTCCAGCCGCCGTCCGTCTCCACCGCGTCGAACGGGCCGTCGAGCGCGAGCGTCGCGATCGTCGTGCCGTCGGCGATGCCGGGCAGCAGGTCCTTCTTCGCCTGCCCGGTGCCGCAGTGCAGGACGGCCTGCGCGGCGAGCACCGCACTCGACAGGAACGGGCCGCAGGTCACGGCGCGTCCCAGCTCCTCCATCGCGACGGCCAGCTCCGCGTGCCCGAAGCCGGCGCCGCCGTACTCCTCGGGGATCGCGAGCGCCTGGAGGCCGAGCTGACCGGCCATCAGCGACCACAGGCGCGGGTCGTGCCCGGTCCCGGTCTCCATCCACCGCCGCACGTGCTCCTCCGGCGCGTGCGCGGCGAGGAAGTCGCGCACGACCTGCTGGAGCTCGCGCTGTTCGGGCGTCCGGACGAGGGTCATGACGCTCCCTTCGGCAGCCGCAGGCCGCGCTCGGCGACGATGTTGCGCTGCACGTCGTCGGTGCCGCCCGCGATGCTGAACGCCGGGATGCCGAGGACGAACTCCGACCAGCAGAACCGCCCCCACGAGCCGTCGTCGGCGACCAGGCCGCGGCCGAGCAGCCCGGTCAGCAGCCGCTCGGTGTCGGCCAGCGCCCGCACCAGCAGCAGCTTCGCCACCGACCCCTCGACCCCGTTCAGGCCGCCGCCCGCTCCCCCGCGCTCCTGCTCGCCGTAGCGTTCGGCGGTGAGGCGCATCGCGTCCACGCTCATCAGCGCCCGCTCCGCGTCCCGGCGGACCAGCGGGTCGTCCGCCTCCGGCAGCACCGCGACCAGCTGCCGCAGCCGCGGGACGAACCCGGCGGGCAGCGGGCCGCCGCCCTCCCCGCCGAGCGACGACCGCTCGCCGAGCAGCGTGGTCAGCGCGACCCGCCAGCCCTCGCCGGGGCCGCCCACCCGGTCCCGGTCGGGGACGCGGGCGCCGCCGATGAACACCTCGTTGAACGACGCGCCGCCGGTCATCTGCCGGATCGGCTCCACCCGCACGCCCGGGTCGCGCATGTCGACCAGGAACATCGTCAGCCCGGCGTGCTTGGACGCCTCCGGGTCGGTGCGGGCCAGCGCGAGCCCGATGTCGGCGAGGTGCCCGCCGGACGTCCACACCTTGTGCCCGTTGAGGACCCATGCGTCGCCGTCGCGGCGCGCCGCCGTCCGGACCGCCGCGAGGTCCGACCCGGCCTCCGGCTCGGAGAACAGCTGGCACGCCATCAGCTCACCGCGGTGCAGCCCCGGCAGGACCCGCCGTTTCAGTTCGTCGTCGCCGTGGGCGAGGACGGCCGGCGCGACGATGTCGAGGCCGACCGTCAGCGGCCGCAGGTCGGGCGACTCGAACCCGGCGAGCAGCCCCCGGAACGCCGCCTCGTGCTCGGCCGTCAGCCCGGCCCCGCCCAGCTCGGCGGGTCCGTCGATCCAGCCGAACCCGGCGTCGAAGAGGTCGCGCTGCCAGCGGCGCGCCGCGTCCAGGGTCCGCCGCTCCGCCTCCGGGTCGATCTCCTCGAACAGCGAGATCCGGTCGTCGCCCTCGCCCCACGCCGCGTCCTCGCGCGGGGCCCGCCGTTCGAGGCGTCCCGCGAGGAAGCGGGCGGCCCGCTCGCGGAACGCGGCGAGGTCCCCGCTCACCCCGCCTCCTCGCCGGTGAGGCCGGCGGCGGCGAGGCCGAGGCGTTTCGCGCGGTCCATGTCGTAGTGCTTGGCGACGACGAGGCGCTGCGCGTACAGGCCGCCGCCGGACTGGATCATGGTGACGAGCTGCCAGCCGCCGTAGGCGTCGGCGGTGATGTCGCGGATCGCGTGGAACAGCCGCATCCGGTACTCGGCGGGCACCCCGTCCATCGTCCGCATGTACTTCTCGACGAACGGGCCGACCTCGGAGCTGCGCAGGTCGTTCATCGACGGCGCGGTGAGCACGGCGCCGCCCGCGATGTCGTGCAGGTGCCGGACCATCAGGTTGAACTCGGCGGCGCCGTAGTGCTTGGCGGCGTTGGTGAACAGCTCGTCGGGATACACCCAGCCCTCGGGCGTCGTCTTCGCGTTGGCGATCGCGGCCTCCAGCCCGGCACGGGTCAGGGTCGCGTAGATGATCATCTCGGCGATCTTGTCCTTGATGTGCGCGACGCGCTCCAGCCCGTTCGCCTCCGCGATCAGCTGCGCGAGGCCGACCAGCAGGTCGCCGCCCTCGGCGAGGTGCGCGCTGCCGCCGAGTCGCTCCCACAGGCCCAGCGAGTGCGCGAACGTCGCCGAGTACTCGGTCTCCCCGCACAGGAACACCCGCTCGTTCGGGACGAACACGTCGTCCAGGACGACGAACCCCTCCGGCATGTTGTAGCGGGAGCTGTAGGGGAAGTGCTCCTCCTCGGCGCGCGGCGCGTACGTCGTGTTGACGATCTTCACGCCGGGCGCGCCGACCGGGATCGCGCAGGCGACCGCCCAGTCCTCCTCGCCGGGCTTCATCATCTTCGTCGGCATCACGACCAGCTCGTGGCAGATCGCCGCGGCGGAGATGTGCAGCTTGGCGCCGCGCACGACGATGCCGTCCGGGCGGCGCTCGACGATGCGGGTGTAGAGGTCCGGGTCGTCCTGCTTGGACGGCGGCAGCTTCCGGTTCCCCTTGGCGTCCGTGATCGCCTGGACGCAGCGCAGGTCGCGGGACTTGCAGTACTCGAAGTAGTCCTCGATGCGCCGCGCGTACCCGGGGTGGGTGCCGCGCATCCGGGCGGCGGCGGTCAGCAGCGCGAGCAGGCCCTGCGCGGTGGTCACCGTGACCATGTCCCAGCCGAGCAGCAGTTCGAGCTGCTCGCGCAGGTCTTGAGGAGAGCCGGGGATGTCGTAGTACGGGCCCGCCTCACCGTCACCGGGACGGTGGGTCGCGTCATAGCCGGACGCGACCCACCGCGTGGCCGCCTCGAACAGCGGCTCGGCGGCGACGTCGTCCACACGCTGTCCGTCCAGGTAGATCTGCCGGCCGTCGTCGAGGGAGTCGAGATACTGCTTGCCGGTCATCATCATCGCGCTGTGCTCCTCATCGGGCGGGGCTCCTCATCGGGCAGGGCTCCTTCAGTGCGAGCGCAGCCAGTCGGCGACGACCGCCGCGGCCTGCTCGCGTCCCTTGTCGGCCGGGAGTCCGTAGTGGTCGCCGTCCACGTCGTGCCTGGTCACCGGGCCCGCGAGGGACGAGGCGATCAGGTCGGTCTCGGACGGGAAGATGCCGTTGTCGGCGCGGTAGCCGACGACGAGCGCGGGCAGCGCGACGTGCGGGCCGGTGCGCGCGATGTCGGCGCGCGACGACAGGCCCGACCAGGTGGACAGCCACGCCTCGGGCGACACGACGCGCCCGAACCCGACCGCGCCGTAGTTGATGAGGTCGGGGCGGCCGCCCCACAGCGACCCGTAGTCGCGGTCGGACGGGTCGAGCGACAGGTCGACGTACCGGGGGTCGGCGTCGGTGCGGTACACGACGAGGAACTGTGTCGCGATGGACGTCCGGCGATCCGCCGTCGCGCCGGTCTCGGCGTACCGCGCCTTCGCCTCGCGGCGGATGCGGATCAGCTCGCGGGCCTGCGCGTCGAGGCGGGCGACGCGGTCGCGCTGCGCCTGCCGGTACCGCTCGATGAACTCCGGCTCGTAGCGGGTCTCCTCGGGCGGCGGCGCGAACCCGTTGCGCGGGTCGTACATGTCGAGGCCGGGGTCGCAGGACAGCGCGTCGGCGTCGTCGGTGACGGACGGGTCGACGGCCCCCATCAGGAAGTGGCCCTCGCCGACGTGCGCGCCGACGTGGACCAGGGCGTCGGCCAGCGGGAGGTCGAAGTCGCCGAGGCGGAACGGGTCGCCGGCGGCGGTGTCGGTCAGGCGCTCGTCCTCGGGGGCCCCGGCCTGTGCGGCGTAGAACGTCATCAGCGACCCGCCGCCGGAGTTCCCGCACAGGACGACCCGGTCGTAGCGGGCGCGCAGCGCCTTCACGCACTCCGCGACGTCCAGCAGCAGCCGCTCGTGCACCAGCATCGAGTCGTTGTTCAGCCAGCGGCTCGCCCCGCACATCACCGCGTACCCGGCCTCGACCAGGCCCGGGACGAGGTAGTGGTGGAAGAAGTCGCCGCGCGGATGCATGATCAGCACCGCGGTGTCCTCGCCGCCGCGCGCGTACAGCCGCGCCTGCGCCAGGCCCCGGTCGGGCGTCGGGAGCAGCAGCGACTCCGTCTCCGTCCCGGCGGGCGGCTCGCGGTGCCAGTTCGCGACGCCGTAGGCGTTGCCGTATCGGCCGATCCGCTGCTTCGCGCCGCTCACCGCGCCGCTCACCGCGCCGCCCCGGCGCGCTCCTTCGGGCGGTGGACGACGCCCTCGATCTCCGGCTCCGGCTCGACCGCGTCGTCGAACAGCTCGCGCTCGGCGGCCAGCCGCTCCTCCTCGGTGAAGGGCCGCACGTCCAGGCAGAACTCGACCATGATCTTGTTCGGGTCGTGCACGTAGACCGAGCGGCAGAAGCCGTGGTCGACCTCGATCGCGGTGTACCCGTGGTCGAGGATCCGGGCGAGCCTCGCGTCGAGGCCGGCCTCGTCCTCGGCGCGGAACGCGATGTGGTTCGCCCAGGTCGGCAGGCCGAGGCCGCGCGAGATCGCCGGGTCGAAGTCGCCGGGGACGCCGTCCACGTGCAGGTCCCAGACGGCGAAGAACTCCCCGCCGCCGGTGTCGTAGAAGGCGTGCTTGGACCAGCCGCCCTCGGACGCCCGCGCCCGGACGATCTTGACCAGCGTGAAGCCCATCGCGCCGGTGTAGAAGTCGTGCGTCTCGCGCAGCCGGGTGGTGGCGATCGCGATGTGGTGCAGCCCCATGACGCCTCCGCTAAAACCGGATTCAGGTTCGTCGAGTATGAGCTGATTTTAGATTCGGATTCGGTTCTGTCAAGGGTGCGCGGGCGCCCGGTCGCGGCCGTCCGGGCATGCGCGAAGGGCAGGCGGCCGCCCTGGAGCGGCCTGCCTGCCCTTGCGAAAGCGAATCCGGATTCGGTGCGCGGGTCAGAGGATCGGCGGGTGAGCGCGGTCGGCGCGGTCGGCGCGGTCAGCGCGCGGTCCAGCCCCCGTCCACGGGGATCGTCTGGCCCGTGATGTAGGAGCCGGCCTGGCTGGCGAGCAGCAGCAGCGCCCCGTCCAGCTCCTGCGGCTCCCCCGGGCGGCGCATCGGCGTGTTCCGCTGCAGCCACCGCATGCTGCCCTCGTTGGTGAACATCTCCCCGGTCATCTCGCTCGGGAAGAACGCCGGCGCCAGCGCATTCACCCGCACCCCGCGCGACGCCCACTGCACGCCGAGCTCCCGCGTCAGGTTCACGACCGCCGCCTTGGACGCGGTGTAGCTGGCCTGCTTGACCGGCGACGACGCCACCAGCCCGAAGATCGAGGCGATGTTGACGATGCTGCCCGACCCGGCCTCCAGCATCGGCCGCGCCACCAGCTGCGTCAGCGCGAACACCGAGGTCAGGTTGGTGTCGATCACCCGCCGGAAGTCGGCGATGTCCTCGTCCTCGGCGGGCGCCTCCACGCTCGTCCCGGCGTTGTTGACCAGGACGTCCAGGGACCCGCAGCGCTCCAGCGTCGTCTCCACCAGCGCGCGCAGCGACGCGTCGTCGCCGACGTCGCAGCGCACCGGGACGAGCCGGTCGTCGCCGGCGGCGAGTTCCTCCAGCCGCTCCATCCGGCGGGCGGCGAGCACCACGGTCGCACCCGCGTCGGCGAGCACCCGCGCGAACCTCGCGCCGAGCCCGCTGGACGCGCCGGTCACCACCGCGACCTTCCCGTCCAGCGAGAACAGGTCGGCGGCCTGGTGCGCGGCGCTCGCCGGCCGCCCCGACGTGACCGACAGCGGCGCGGCGCCCGCGTCCGGCTCCGGCTCGGCCGCGCCGTACAGCGTCCGGTACCAGACCTCGGCGAGCGCGACGACGGCGCGCTCCTCGTCGAACTCGCCCTCGATCGGGTCGCCCTGCCGGGCCAGCCAGATGTAGCAGAAGTACTCGATCATCCCGGACAGCGCGGACGCGGTCAGCCACGGGTCCAGGTCGCGGGCGGCGCCGTGCCGCTGCGCCTGCCGGATGCCGCGCATCATGCCCTCGATGCCGTACCGGCGCACGGCCGCCCACCGCTCGGCGAACCGGTCGTCCACCATGGACAGCTGGAACACCCCGACGAGCTCGCCCATGTGCTCCTTGTAGAGGTTCCAGTAGGTGCGGACGGCCTCCAGGATGTTGCGGTGCGGCGCGCCGTGCCGGTGCGCCTGCTCGGTGCGCCCGAGCACCTCGCCGGCGAACCGGTCGGCGAGGCCCTCCAGCATGGACTCCTTGCTGTCCCAGTAGTTGTAGAAGGCCGCCGACGAGCGGCCCGCCTCCGCCGCGATGTCGGCGATCTTCGCGTTGAAGAAGCCCTTCTCGGCGATGACCTTGCGGGCCGCGTTCATGAACGCGGCCTCGGTCTCGCTCCCCCTGCGGGTGACCGCCATCTCGCCCTCCCCGTCCGGCCGGCGGCCAGCGTAGCAGCGACCTGAATCCGGATTCACCCGGACAGCGGGCGGGGGCGGTCTGCACCTCCCGAGGGGGGACGACCCCCCACACCCCCCGGCCGACGTCGTCGGGGTCAGTGGAACCGGTCGATCAGCAGCCGGTCGCCCGCGCCCGGTCCGACGCCCCAGACCGACTGCGTGCGGCCGACCTGCGCGAGGTCGTAGACCTGCGGCCAGCCGCCCAGGTCGTTGGCGGGACGCGGCACGTCCGTCCAGGCCGTGCCGTCGAAGTGCCGGTAGTAGGCGGTGCGGCTGTCCTGGAGCCAAATGCCGCCGCGCCCGTCGGACGCGATGTCGCCGAGGAACCCGACGTCCTGGGCGTAGGTGCCGACCTTCGCGGACGGCGACGGCGTCTTGGTCACGGTGAACGCGGTGCCGTCCCAGTGGACGAGGTCCGGGCCGGAGAACAGCGGATCCTGCGGGATCGTGTAGAACCACACGTCCTTCGGCGACAGCGCGACTATCTGCAGCACCCACTGCGGCCAGTTGCCGGGGATGTCCATCTGGGTCCAGCTCGTCCCGTCGTAGTGCCACAGGCCGTCGGCGGACGAGGAGGTCGCGCCGCCGACCCAGACGTCCTTCGGCGTGCGCGCGGCCAGCGCGTCCACGACTCCCCTGTCCGGGAGCGCGAACCCCTTGTCCGTCCAGGCGCCGCCGGTGCGGCGGAAGACGGCGGCGCCGCTGCCGTCGGTGTTGGAACCGATCGACCAGGCCTTGCCCCGGGAGTCGACCGAGACCGCCATCGCCAGTGGCAGCGGGTAGGCGACGGCCTTCCACGCGCGGCCGTTCCAGTGCAGCGACTTCGCGGTGGCATCGCCGCCGCCCTGCCCCACGGCCCACACGTTGGACGGGCCGCCCGACGCGACGTCCACCAGTTCGGGTGCGGTTCCGGCGGGCGCGGCCTGCTGCGTCCAGGCGCCGTGCCGGTAGCTCAGGATCAGCGGGGCGGACGAGGACGACTGCGTGCCGACGGCCCAGGCGTGCGCGCGGTCGGGCGCCGTCACCCCGTAGAGCGCCGGAGCGGTCAGACCGGTGATCTCGGTGGCGGTCCAGGCGCCGGGCGGGGCGTCGGCCAGCGCGGTGCCGGTCATCCCGGCGCCCGCGGCGGTGACGGCGGCGACGGCGAGGGCGAAGGGCGCGGTGCGGCGGGCGACTGCGGTTCTCACGGGACGGTCTCCTCCCCTAGAGGGAACTCGATCATGCCAGCATTCACTGGCGCAATCGAGGTGCGAGGCCGCCGTGGCCGGATCCGGCTACCGTCCGGCAGCCCGCCTCACGGGGTCAGCGACATCCCGGCCAGCACCCGGTGCGCGAGCTCCGCGTCCCCCTTGACCTGCGTCTTCACAGCGTCCGGGCCGCACCGCCCCGCGGTGAGCCGCACGTAGCACTCCCAGTCCATGTCCAGCTCGGCCGTCGCGGCGTCCGGCACGTCGCCGGCGAACGCGCCGCGCCCGCCGTCGTCCACCACCACGGCCACCCGGCGCTCGACCGGCCCGGTGATCCGGAACAGCACCGACTGCCCCGGCTCGGCCCCGGCCTTGCGCGCGACGACGAGCGGCAGCCCCTTGGCGAGGATGTCCCAGAAGCAGGCCGCCGCCGGCGCGTCCAGATTGCCCGGACGGCCCACCGCGCGGCGCACGTCCTGCTCGTGCGTCCAGCAGTCCATCGCGCGGAACTTCACGAACAGCGCGTACGTGCCCTCCTTGCCGTTCGGCAGCATGGTCCGCTTGCCGGGGTCGATGCCCGGCAACTGGGCGAGACGGCGCTCCAGCACGTCCGCCAGCTCGGCGGCGACCTGCGGCCCGGGGACGGACCGCCGCGCGTGCACGCCGGCCTCCAGGAACCGTCCGAAGTCGTTGCGGACGTGGTCGAACTCAGGGACCTCGACCTCGGGAGGCGGGTCGCCGAGCAGCGACGCCTCCACCGAGACCAGGTGGGCGAACTGGTCCTTGACCGTCCATCCCGGGCAGTCGGTCGGGCGGTCCCACTCGGCGGCGCCCAGCGTCGCCGCCAGCGCGAGCGAGGAGCGGACCGTCTGCTCGAACGCGGCGACATCGGCGCGCATCTCGTCGTTCATCCCGGCGTCCTTCATCAGGGGGAGTGAGGCGCCCTCAATGTACCGATCGCTCCCCGACGCGCCCGGGCGCCGTCCCTGCCGATGAGGGACGGCGCCCGGGCCGGGAGGCGGCGCCGCGTCGCCGAACGCGTCGCCGCCCGGGTCCTATGCCGCGTCGATCGTGGTGCGGATGACGGTGGCGTAGGCGGCCTCGCCCGTCACGTTCGGGTGCAACGGCGCGGCGGCGTGCACCGGCACGTAACCCTCCAGCCAGCGCTGGGACGCCGACTGGCACGAGTCGTGGCCGGCGCTCGGCGTGACGAGGTCGATGTAGGTGTCGCCGTGCGCGAGCGTCTGCCGCTTGATGACCGCGTTCATGGCGTTGACGGAGCCCTGCAGGAAGTTCGCGTCGGTGGACAGCACGGGCTGGACGGGCCAGCAGCCGTTCGGCTTGATGTAGAGACCGTAGCCGGTGACGACGATCCGCGCTTGCGGGGACCGCTGCCGGATGCCGTCCAACACGGCCGACAGCTTCGGCTCGAAGTCGGCGGTGCGCTGCGCGACCTGCGCCTCGTACTCGCCCTTGCACGGCGTCGCCGTCGGGTCGAGCGTCGCGCAGTTCTGCGCGACCCCGACCAGCCCGACGTCGTTGCCGCCGATCGTCAGCGTGACCAGGGTCGTGTTCGCGGTCAGCGCGTCGAACTGCGGCGGGACGGTCCCGGTGTCGACGCCCGCGACGCTGGTGTCCTGCGACTGGGTCATGTGCTTGGTGGACGCGCCGCTGCACGTCACGTCCTTCAGGTTCAGGTTCATCGCCGAGGCCAGGTCGTGCGCGTAGTTGCGGGTGGACCGGCCGCACCCGAGGTTGCCGGTGATGTCCGGGATGAGCGGCCCGGACGCCATCGAGTCGCCGAGCGCGACGTACTCCCCCGTGGCCGCGTGCGCGGGCGCGGCGACCGCCAGCGCCGCGCCCATGGTGAGGATCGACCCGACAACGCCGCCGAGCAGACGCTTCATCAGAACTCTCCCTGGCCGTCATGGACGATGTCGTCGTGATCGTCCAGACTTTTGACACGCCGTTCAATTGGTGCGGGGGCAGAGTTTCCCGGGAGCCGTTGTGCCGGAGGACAACAAGGGGCCGCTGAGCACGGACGCGCCGCCCTCACGGGCGGCCGGGCGGGCGTTGCGCATGGGCGGGCGTCCGCTGGCCGCGCATCTGCGGGCCCGGGCGCCGGAGCTGACCCGGCGCGTCCTCGCCCGGCTGCTGGACGAGCTGCCCGTCTACGCCGAGCTGCCGCAGGAGGAGATCGCCGGGGACATCGCCGGGATCGTCCAGCACAGCCTCCGCCAGTTCGCGGACGTGCTGGAGCGCCGCCGCCCCGCCGGCGCGGGGGAGTTCGGCCGGCAGCGCGACTCGGCCGCGCTGCGCGCCGAGGAGGGCGTGCCGCTGGAGGCGATCCTCACCGCATACCGGATCGGCGCGGCGATGGCGTGGGACGAGCTGGCGGCGGGTGCGCTGCCGTCCGACCTGCGGGATCTGCAGGAGGCGCTCGGCTACTTCGTCGACTTCCAGGCGCGGCTGGCCACCGCCGTCAGCGGCTCCTACCTGGAGGTCCGGCAGGTCCTGGACAGCCAGGAGCACGGCGGCCGGCACGCGCTGATGACGGCGCTGCTCGCCGGGGACCCGCTGGAGAGCATCGTCCGCCGGACCGGTCTGCGTCCCGCCGCCCGGTACGCCGTGCTGACGCTCGCGTTCGCCCCGACGCCGGACGAGCGCGGCGCGGGCCAGCGCGCCCGCGTCGCCGCCCGCCGCAAGATCCGCCGCGTCCGGACGGTGCTGGACCGGTTCGCCGGCGAGCCCGCCCTCACCGCGCTGGACGCCTCCGGCGGGACGGCGCTGCTGCCGTTCGCGGCTCCGCCGTCCTGGGACCTGGTGCACGATGTCGTCGCGCAGGCCGGAAAGGCCGCCGACACCCGCGTCACCGCGGCGGCGGAGATCACCGGGCCGTCCGGGATCCCCGCCGCCGTCACCCAGACCGCCGAGATCATCGACCTGGTGCGCGGATCGGGCCGGCCGCCCGGCCTGTACCGGCTCGCCGACGTCCTGCTGGACTACCAGCTCAGCCGGCCGAGCGGCGCGCTGGCCGTGCTGGCCGGGCTGCTGGAGCCGCTCGACCGCAAGCCCGAGCTGCTGCACACGCTGCGCCGCTACCTGGCGGACGACCTGGACCGCCGCGCCACCGCGGCGGCCCTGCACGTCCACCCGAACACGGTCGCCTACCGCGTCCGCCGGATCTGCGAGCTGACCGGCCTCGACCCGGCCCGGCCGGCCGATCTGCAACTGCTCAACGCGGCCCTGGTGGCGCGCCGCTCGCTCGGCTAGGGCCAGCGGGCGTCGAGGACGTCGAACTCGTGCGGCAGCCCGAGCGCGTAGCGGGCCTTGTCGTTGGCCTTGAACAGCGTCCACAGCGGCGACTCGTACAGCTGGTGCACCGCGCAGCGCGACGCGTTCGACCCGGCCGCGTCCAGCAGCGCGTTGACCGCCTGCCGGCCGCCCTGGTTGGCGCCCTCCATCGTGGTGACGTTGATCGGCGTCTTCACCCAGTCACCGGCCAGGAACAGGTTCGGGATCCTCGTCTTGGAGTCCGGCCGCAGCTTCCACGAACCTGGCTGCTGGATGAACAGCGGCGTGTCGTTGGTGACGCCGCTGCCGCTGCGGACGATCGCCGGGTCCAGGAACCACGAGTGCAGCATGTCGTCGGTGAGGACGGTCCCGGTGTCGTTGAGGTGCGCCTTGATCTCGGCCCACGTCTCCGCGGCGATCTCGGCGGGCGTGCATTCGCTCGCCTTCTTCTTGTTGAACGTCCCGGGCGTGAACCAGTCGGAGATGATGGACGACAGGCAGTCCTGCACGGTGCCGTCACCGTAGGTGGAGAAGTCCCGCTTCCAGAACTGCTCCTGGCTGATGGACGTCACCGCCCAGGCGGAGTCGCCGTAATTGACGTGGCCGGGCGCCAGCGGCAGCTTCTTCTTGAGGAAGAACTGCAATCCGGTCATCCAGTCGGTCCGCAGGCTCTTGATCCCGGCGAGCGACGGGTCCGCCTTGAGAATGTCGGCGCTGAGCAGTTTCGCGGTCCGCTCGCACGGCGTCGAGACGATGTACCAGTCGGCCGTCACCGTGCTGGACGTCCCGTTCGACGTCACCCCGGCGCCGGTGATGGCGCCCTGGGAGATCTGCAGCGAGTCGACGTTGCACCCGACGTGGAAGGTGACGCCGAGGTCCTTCAGGTGCGCGATCCACGGGTCGAGCCACATCTCCGACGTCGACCCGTCCAGCACCCGGTCGACCGTCCCTCCGGGCTCGTTGCCCAGGTCGAGGATGCTCCAGACCGTCGCCTCGCCGACCATGGCGATCGAGTGCGTGCTGGCGTCCTTGGACTTGGTCGCGGCCAGGTTGCGGATCGTCCCGTCGGCGATGAACTTGTTGTACTCGTCGGAGAACCAGTCGGCGCGGATGTAGTCCGCCCACGTCAGGTTCTCCCATTGGCCGAGTTTCCGCGCGTCGCAGCTCGTGACGTACACCAGCAGTTTCTGCGCGGCGAACGCCGCCTCGGTGACCGACAGTTTCGCGACCGTCTGCAGCCCCGACTGGATCGTCGCGAGGAAGCTCGCCTTGTCGTAGATGCTGGCGTTCGGCGGCAGCGGGAACGGGAACGGAATGGTGAGGTCGGGCCTGTCCTGCCGGGCCATCATGTAGGCGTCGGCGCGGACGAGGTTGTCCCAGCAGCCTTTCGCGTTTCCCGGGAAGGGCGTCCGGCGCATGTTGTCGGTGAGGTTGAAGTAGAAGCCGGGGAAGAACCGGAACCCGTGCTCGCCGGGGAGGTCGAGGCGGCCGCCCGTCCCGGTGCCGGCCGGGAAGATGCTGCGCGCCTTCCCGCCGAGGGCGGTGCGCTCGTAGACGTCGACCGCGAAGCCGCGGTCCGCCAGTTCGTGCGCCGCGCTCAGTCCGGCGACCCCGCCGCCGAGCACCGCGACCCGCTTGCCGCCCGCGGCCCTTGCGGGACCCGCCCCCATCGCCAGCGCTCCGGCCGTGGCGGCGCCCATCAGCCCGGCGTCGCGCAGGAACCGCCTGCGCGTGGTCTCACCCATGGTGACCTCCTCTGGCGCTCCGGCCTCCCCGGAGCCCGCAGGGCGCCCCGCGCCCCCGACCGGGCGCTGCATAAGTGTTGGGTTACTTGTAACACGCTATTAACGCGCCGCCAATAGCAACTGAACCCTCGCCAACACCTGGCCAGGGACGGCCGCCGCATCCGGCCACACGGGAACCGCGCGACCGCTCAACACGTCACCAGCAACAGGACAGTTCTCCCGATATCTGCCCGAAAGGCCCCTCCCGGTGACGACCGAGATCGGCAAGCTCATCAACACCCAGGTCCCCGCCCGCCCCACCGTTCCCCCGGCCGACCCACCGCCCCCCGGCGGCGGCCACGAACTCCAGGTCTTCCCTGAGGCGATCAAGAAGCTGGCTCCGGACGCCCGGCGAACCGAGGGCGACGTCCGAGCCGCCACGCACAAGATGGTCCCCGAGTCCGAGCAGGCGGCCCGCGGCCTCGGTCCCGAGTGGTCCACCTCAGCGAAGATCACCGAACTCACGACGAGCTGGGAGGCCGCGCTCAACAAGCTCGCGGCGCAGATCGGCGAGGTGGGTCCGAAACTGTCGGCGACCGCCGACAACCACCTGCTCGCGGAGGCGCGGAGCAGACAGGCGGTCCAGGCGGTCACCCGCACGATCACCGCGATGACGGGCGACTGACGAATGGTGTCCTTCGCAGCGCTCCGTGACGCCCGGCTGGACTCGGTGGCCGATGCCGCAGAGGCCTGGAAAACTCTCGGCGCCCGGCTCCAGCATTCGTACACCGCGGTTCGGCAACTGCAGAAGAACGTCCGGATGAATTGGAAGGGGGACGACGCGGAGGCGGCCAACGCACAGATGCAGACGCTGCACGACAAGACGTACGGCGCCTACCTGACGGTCAGCGGAGTCAGCCGCGTCCTGGACGCGGCCCACCAGCGCCTTGTGTCGGCCCAGTCCGTACTCCGCCAGGCCATCGAGAACGCCGGCGCTCTGCACATCAGGGTCGGAGACGACGGCTCGCTGCGATTCCCGCCCACCAACGGTCCCACCACGATCGCCGAGCAGACGCTGATGCAGCAACACGGCAAGGCCATCCAGTCCCGCATGCAATACGCGCTCCAGTCCGCCGCCGATGCCGACAAGAGGATCACCGAAGCACTGGCGACCCTGACACCGGACGTCCTGGAGGTCGGAGCGGCGGGCCTGGATCCGCTCCAGATCGCCTACCGGGCGGTGTGGATGGCCAATCCCCACGATATCGAAGGGCGCCGGTCGCTCGCCGACATCATGAAGCTGTACCAGGTGCAGAAGGATCCCAAGGGGATGACGCAGTATCCGGATGGCTGGCTCGAATGGGTGGCGAAGCGGTTCGGCCATGATCCGCAAAAGGTCACCGCAAGTGAGAAGGAGTTGCTCGACGACCTCTTCTACAAGGAAGGAATGAAGGGGCTGAGCAAGTTCCAGCATGACCGCGACTCCGCTACTGACGGCCCACCGAGATGGCTACCCGAAGGGCGCTACGACGGGCATGGTGATGCTTGGCGGCACGCCTACTGGAACGCCCTCATGACCCGCGACTTCGGCGAGGAGTGGACGAAGAAGTTCGCCATCTCCCACGAGCGCACCTCCACGGACAACCCCGGCCCCCGTGAGGCCATGGACCTGTACAACAACGAGGTCGGACGTCAGATCGCGCTGCGGTACCCCGACGCCACCGACGAGGAACTCGCGGCGCACATCAGGCAGGCCGTCGACGACGGCAAGATGGTCGTCGTCGGTCCCGACGGCCAACTCAACTGGAGCGACCGCGTCCCGAGGAACCAGACGATGCCGGAACGGGCCGTCAACGAACTGCCCGAATACGGGCCCGGACGTCCGCCGTCCGAGGTCGGACGGTGACCATGAGACGGGCGCACTGCCGCCGGACGGCCCTGGCCGCCGTTGCGCTGCTGTGCTGCACCCTGACGGCCTGCGCTCCCCGGCCATGGGAAGAGGCCATCGACGAACGTGCGACCGCCAAGGTGGCCGCGCTTCTCAACCGGACGTCTCAGGCACATCCCGAATTCCCCGGCGTTCTGATGCGAACCGTAACCCCCTTCCCGTGGGACCGTCTGTTCGCCTTCCGTCCGGGCGCCACCGGCCGGGACGTCCGCGCCAGGACGGGATTCACCTTCATGCCCGATCGGAAGGTGCTCGATGAGGACAACTATCTCCTCGTCTTCGCCCGTGGAACGACCTTGGCCAAGGTCGTTCGGCTGGCGTTCAACACGGACCATCCGCTGGACTACGAGGGCGGCAAGGAATACCCGGCGGACTCCTACCTCGTCGACCCCGAGGGGGACGGCATATTGAGGCTGAGAGAGCCCAGCGAGTTCCGGCGTCTTTTTGACACCGCCGCGAGGGATTCCCTCGTCGAGAAGGTCGACGGCCTCGACAACGGAGATCACGTCGCCATCGGCGACCTCGGTTTCTCCTGGGACCATATGCGGGTCATCGAGCCGTCCGATCTGAAGAAGAAGACCGGCATCTCCTACCCGAAAGACGTATACCAGCCATTCGACAACGGCCTCATGGTCTTCACGTCCGAAGGCCGCACGGTCAGGATCGTCGAGATGCGCGATCTGGATTTCCGCAAGGAGGACCGTGTCCCGTGGCATGGCCGTAGTTGGAGTTCGCGGGTTCAGATCGCTCAGGACGACCACGGGAGGCTCGATCTGCGGGAGCCCTGACCGGGGGCCGGCCGCACCGGGGAAGGTGCGGCCGGCCGGTGGGTCAGGTGGCCTGGGCGGCCACGCCGGGTGGGACTTCGGCGTACGAGTCGAACTGCATGGTGTACACCGCGCGGCCCGAGGTGGCGCCGCGGAGGTGGCCGACGTAGCCGAACAT
This sequence comes from Actinomadura napierensis, assembly GCF_039529375.1. NCBI lineage: Bacteria > Bacillati > Actinomycetota > Actinomycetes > Streptosporangiales > Thermomonosporaceae > Actinomadura > Actinomadura napierensis. The sequence continues at coordinate 24,736 of NZ_BAAAMR010000063.1, read as the reverse complement.
CTCCGCGAGCGGGACCAGGGCGCGGACGACCTCGGCGCCGCCCTGCGGACGCGTGTCCTCGACCCGGCCGCGGCGGGCGTTGAGGTCGCCGATGACCGCGCCCATGTGCTCGGCGGGCGTGGTGACCTCGACGGCCATCACGGGTTCGAGCAGCGCGGGCGACCCGCGGCGGACCGCCTCCTTGAAGGCCAGCGAGCCGGCGATCTTGAAGGCGAGCTCGGACGAGTCGACCGGGTGGTGGTCGCCGTCCAGCAGGGTGACGCGCACGCCCGTCATCTCGTGGCCGGCCAGCGGGCCGGTCCGCATGGCCTCCTGGCAGCCGGCGTCCACGGACGGCACGAAATGCCGCGGGACGCGGCCGCCGGTCACCTCGTTGACGAACTCATAATGCTCCTCGATCGGCTCGATGGAGATCTGGACCTTCGCGAACTGCCCCTTGCCGCCATTCTGTTTCCGGTAGGTCACCTCGACCTTCGAGGCGGCCCGGCGAATGGTCTCCCGGTAGGCGACGCGGGGCCGGCCGACATTGGCGTCGACCCCGTGGTCGTCCTTCATGCGGGCGGTGAGGACCTCCAGGTGGAGCTCCCCCATCCCGCCGATGACGGTCTGGCCGGTCTCCGGATCGGCGTGCACCTGGAAGGACGGGTCCTCCTCGGCGAGACGCTGGATCGCGGCGGCCAGTTTCTCCTGGTCGCCCTTGGAGCGCGGTTCGATCGCGACCTCGATGACCGGGGACGGGAAGTCCATGGACTCGAGGACGACGGGGTGCGCGGGGTCGCAGAGCGTCTCGCCGGTCGTGGTCTGCTTGAGGCCCATGACCGCGACGATGTCGCCCGCGCCCGCCGACGCGATCTCCTCGCGGCTGTTCGCGTGGACGCGGTAGATCTTGCCGATCCGCTCCTTTCCGTTCTTGACGCTGTTCAGCACCGGGGCGCCGGTCTCCAGGCGGCCGGAGTAGATCCGGACGAAGGTGAGCCGGCCGAGGTGCCGGTCGGTCATGATCTTGAAGGCGAGGGCGGACAGCGGTTCGCGGTCGGACGCGGCGCGCGGTCCGCCCGCGTCCAGCGGCGAGGGCAGGTACCGCGCGATCGCGTCCAGCAGCGGCTGGACGCCCTTGTTCTTGTAGGCGCTGCCGCACAGCACCGGGGTCGCGGCGGACGCGACGGTGAGCCGGCGGATCGCCTCGTGCAGCCGCTCGGCCGGCGGCTCGGCGCCGTCCACGTACAGCTGCATGATCGCCTCGTCGTGCTCGGCGAGCGTCTCGACGAGCCGGGCCCGCCCCTGCCGCGCCTCGGCCGCGAGGCCGGGCGGGACGGGCCGGACGTCCGGTTCGCCGCCGTCCGTCCAGACGAGCGCGCGCTCCTCGACCAGATCGACGACGCCGGTGAAGCCGGATTCGGCGCCGATCGGCAGCTGCAGGACGAGCGGGACCGCGCCGAGCCGGCCGGCGATCATGTCGACGCAGCGGCCGAGGTCGGCGCCCGCGCGGTCGAGCTTGTTGACGAAGCAGACGCGCGGGACGCCGTACCGGTCGGCCTGGCGCCACACGGTCTCCGACTGCGGCTCGACGCCGGCGACGCCGTCGAACACGGCGACGGCGCCGTCGAGCACGCGCAGGCAGCGTTCGACCTCGATGGTGAAGTCGACGTGGCCCGGCGTGTCGATCAGGTTGATCGTGTGCCCGCGCCAATGGCAGGTCGTCGCGGCGGAGGTGATGGTGATTCCGCGTTTGCGTTCCTGGTCCGTCCAGTCGAGGGCGGTATTGCCGTCGTGCACTTCTCCGATGCGGTGCGAGACGCCGGTGAAGTAGAGAATGCGTTCGGCGGTGGTGGTCTTGCCGGCGTCGATGTGCGCCATGATCCCGATGTTGCGAACGGTCGTCAGGTCAAGGAAGGTCGCGGTCATCGGGAATCACTCCTTTTCTGGCTCTCGCCGGCGTGGCCGCGGGACGGTTCCGCGGCCACGCGACGATAACCGGCGGCCCGGAATCGGCGCCAAGGGTTTTCCGGTTCCGGGACCGCCGCGGAGTGTTTCAGCGTGAGGGATTCAGCGGGAGGGATTCAGCAGACCGGCGTCGACCACGGCGCGGCCGAAGGGACGGGCCAGTTCGGCGAGGCGTTCGCAGCCGGCCTCGCCGAGGACGGTGTAGGCGGGGAGGGCGAGTTCGTCAGTGCGGTCCTCGATGCGCTGCCGGAACGCCTTTCCCTCGGTGGTCAGCTCGTCGCCTTCGAGCAGGCCGCGGGCGCGGAGCGCGTCCTCGGCGGCGGCCCATTCGTCGGCGGGCCAGGCACGGGTGGCCTTGAGGAAGGGCGTCGGGACGGTCCCGGTGCCGGCGTGCAGGACGAGGGCTTCCAGCGGGGCAACGCCCGCGTCGGTCAGCGCGGCCACGTGCCCGTCGCCGCGGAACTCGCGCAGCAGCGTCTGGGCGTGCCAGAGCCGTTCGATCGGCTCGTCCGGCCAGGGAAGCGCGGCGTGCGCGGCGAACAGGGGCCGGCCGTGCAGGTGCTCGCAGGCGGCCTCGGCGGCGCGGGTGGCGAGGCCGAGGGTCTCTTCGAGGCCATCGACCCGGTCGACGCGGCCGCGGCGCAGCGCGGCGCCGGCCGCCTCCAGCCGCGCGGCGAGCAGCCGTTCCGGCGTGGTCCTGTCCCAGGCGGCGGGCAGGTGGCGGCGGACGAGCCGGGGGTCGAAGTTGTAGAACGTGGCGATCACCAGTTCGGCGGACGCCCGGCCGAAGGCGGCGGCGCGGGAGGCGAAGTAGCCGGCCGCCGCGTCCAGTCCGAGCGCGGCGTAGCGCTCGGGTGCCTCCGGCACGAAGTAGATCATGCCGTGCACCGGCTCCAGCCGGCGCCATGCCTCGCGCGCTGCCCGCATCGTCCGCTCCTCCGTTACCGACCAGTAGGTATCCGAACGTAATTCGGTCCTGGCCCACCCGTCAATCCCCCGCAAGCCGGACGGCCCAGGTAGATCGTTGGCCAAAGTTCGCACCGGCAGCACCAACGGTTCACCCCCGCCGCGCCATGATCATCGAGCTGTCCTCCAGAGAAGGGTGTGACCGGGGATGAGAAAGTGGACGGCCGCGATCGCGGCGGGGGGCGCGCTGGCCGTGCTCGGGGGAACGCTTCCGGCGGGCGCCGCGCCGACGCCCCCGGCGGGGGACGGCGCCGGCTCGGGCGAGCGGCCCACCGCACGCGCGATGGCACCGCGTTCGACGGCGGTCGCGGGGCTGCGCTACACGTCCGCCGCGCGGCTCTCGCCCGGCGTCGTGGCGCGCACGTTCGAGACGACCGGGATCGGGGGCAAGGCGGTCGGCGACCTGCTCGACGTCGACCTGCGCGCCCCGCACGTACGGGTCGGCCTCCTGCACCCGAGCGCGATCGCCCAGCGCGCGACCGTGTCGGACATGGCCAACGCCCAGCACGCGGTCGCGGGCATCAACGGCGACTTCTTCAACATCAGCGAGACGCACGCCGGGGTCCAGCCGACCGGGTCGTCGTCCGGGCCGGAGGTGGACGGCGGCCGGGCGCTGAAGGCGGCGGTGCCGGACGGGCAGCGGTTCGGGCCGGCGCTGCCGCCCGGAACGTCCGCCCGCGACGTCATCGGGGTCGGCCCCGACCGGCGCGGGCACGTCGCGAGCCTGCGGTTGGCCGGGACGGTCCGGTCCCGGCTGGGGACGCTCAAGCTGCGCGGGCTGAACCAGTACGCGGTGCCGGTCGGCGGCGTCGGCGCGTTCACCGCCGAGTGGGGCACGGTGTCGCGGCAGCGCGCGGTGTGCGGGACGGACGAGGTCCGCACCGCCCCGTGCAGCACCGACACGGCGGAGGTGGCGGTGCGGCGCGGCGTCGTCACGAGCGTGTCGGACGCGGTGGGCGGCGGCGCGATCCCCGCGGGCACGACGGTCCTCGTCGGCCGCGACAAGGGCGCGGACGCGCTGCGGAGGCTGCGCAAGGGCGACCGGGTGAACGTCCGCTACCGGCTGGCCGGCAGGACGCGGTTCCGGTTCGCGATCGGCGGCTTCCCGATCCTGCGCGGGGGCTCGCCGCTGGACGGCCTGGACGCGGCGGGCCCCGCGCCGCGCACCGCCGCCGGGGTGAGCCGCGACGGCCGCCACTTCTACCTGGCCGTGGTGGACGGCCGGTCGGAGACGAGCGGCGGGCTCACGGTCGCGGAGCTGGCGTCGCTGCTCGCGCGGGCCGGCGCGTCCGACGGGGTGAACCTGGACGGCGGCGGCTCGTCCGCGTTCGTCGCGCGCGGGCCCGGCGAACCGGCGGCGACCGTGCGGAACGTCCCGTCGGACGGGAGCGAGCGCGCCGTGGCGAACGGCATCGGCGTCTTCTCCTGACGCACCGTGGAGCCGCCGCTCACCGGAGCCGCGGCTCACCGGGGCGGGCGCGGGCACAGGTCGTCCAGCACGAGGCGGCTGAGCCGCAGGACCTCCTTGTGCGGGTCCCAGAGGCCCGGCGCGTCCGTGCCCGGCCCGTGGTGGGGGCGTTCCAGCTGCGCCTGCAGGCGTTCGGCGTCCGCCATCTCCGGCTCGCCGGGCGCCTCGGGCAGCGGCCGGACGAGCCCCGCGAGCGTGCCGAGCATGCGCGCGTAGTCGTGCCGGAACGCCTCGGAGAGCCGCAGCTCCGGCGTCTCGGCGCCCATCGCCTCGTCGTAGGTGGCGGCGATCGACCGCAGGTACGTCGTGGCCTGCTCCAGGGTGTTCATCAGGCGGGTCGCGGGCCAGCGCTCCGGCTCGTCCCGCCACCGCAGCTTGTAGCCGCGCAGCTTCGCGCGCGGGTTGGCGCGCATGCTGTCGCGGCCCTGCTCGTAGGCGTGCCGCGCCTGCTCCTGGACGCCGCGCAGCCGCTCGTCCGCCTCGTCCCAGCCCGCGCGGCCGTCCTCGGGGTCGGTGACGGCGCCGGCGAGCGCGTCCATCGCCTCCGCGAGGGCGTCCCGCAGCTGGTCCGCGGCGTACTCGGCGCGGCGCAGGTAGAGCGGCGGGAACACCAGCGCGTTGACGGCGAGGCCCACGGCGAGGCCGACCGCGACGTCCGCGAGCCGCGGCAGCGTGTACTCCACGGCCTGGCGGCCGCCGAGCAGCAGGGCGAACAGCGCGGTGAAGGCGACCTGCGACGCCTGCCCGCCGAGCCGCCGCCACCCGGACGCCATCATGGCGAAGACGAGCACGACCGCGATGCCGAGCGCGTTGGGGCCGATCCAGATGCCGACTGGTATCGCCAGTGCGGCGCCGATGACGAATCCGGCGGCGTAGGCGAGGCTCTCCCGGACGGACCGGACGACCGACGGGTACACCCCGAGCAGCGCGGCGAGCGGCGCGAAGTAGGGCTCGGAGTGCCCGACGAGGTACCGCGCGACCACCCAGGCGATGACCGCCGCAACGACCGCCTTCGCGGTGAGCTTCAGCCGCTCCTGCCAGTACCGCCATCCGGCCCAGGGCAGGAGGTACCGGCGCATTCCGGTGATCCGCACCGCTGTCCGATTCCCGATGATCGCCGGTCGAATCGCTGCCCGCCGCCACCGGCCGGTGGCGCCCACGACCTGTCCGCCGAGCTGACGCGGTCCGACCGCCGCGTGGTGTCCGACGCGGGGATGCGCAGGATGCTGCGGGAGACGTTCGCCGAGGCGTTCCGCACGTCCGCGGACGGCTGGATCGACGACCTGCTCGCCTTCTGCGCCCCGTGGGGGTCCGAACTCGACGGACCCACGACCGCGCTGGTGCGCTGGGAGACCCGCGCGTTGCTCGCGCCGTTCGCCGGGCCTTCAGGACTTCCGGCCGGGTGTCGAGGAGCCGACCGCCCGCTCCATGAAGGCCTGGATGCCCACCGCCGGCGAGGTCAGTGACGGAGTTCGGCGAGGATCTGGACGGAGTGGTCGTCGGCGAAGACGTAGGTGATGACCGACCACGGTGAGGCCTCGTTGCGGACGGCCTCGAAGCTCCAGTTGGTAGGTTCCCTGCCTGGGTCCTTGATCTCGTATCCGGCGGCCTTCACCTTCGCCATGGCGTTCTCGTAAGAGCCCCTCTGATCGGTGACCGTCATGTTGATGGTGTACGTCAGGCAGCCTTCGGCGGACTCGATCTTGTTCTTCAGCGTCGCGCCGTCCGGCAGCGGGATCTTGTCGGTCGGGCACTGGGAACCGCTCTTGGACGGGGCGGGCAGGGTGGTGGCACCGGTCGTCGCTTTGCCGGTGGATCCGCCGGCCTTCGCGTCGTCCGAGTTGCAGGACGAGGTGGCCATGACCAGCGCGGCGGCGCCGAGGGCTAGGGCGAGACGGAGACGCGGCATGCGGCCAAGTTAGGGGCGCCGCAGGTGACGCGGTACCGGGAAAACACCGGCCTTCCTCACTGCTGCCCATCACCCGAGACACCTGCCCGGACGCCCTCGAACTCCAGTGGACGAGCGGCTCCGGAGCCTCGGTCCCACGATCCATCACCGGCGCCGCCGAGACGGGCACGCCGGCGTGCGCGGTGCCGGACCGCGCGTGACGCGCGGTCCGCGGTCTACGGCGGGCCGGGCGGGGAGCCGAGGGAGAGGCCGGGGCCGTCGATGACCCTGGGGGTGATGATCGCGAGCCGGGCGCCGGTGGGGTCGGTCATCATCGCGTACCGGCCGGGCTGGATGTCGGCGGGCTGGATGCGGACGTTCCCGCCGAGCTCGGTGGCCCGGGCCGCGGCGGCGTCGCAGTCCTCGACCCAGAAGTACGGGATCCAGTGCGGCGGGTAGTGCGGCGGCCACCGGTCGTCCATGGAGACCATGCCGCCGACGGACCAGTCACCGATCTTCCAGTTGGTGTAGACGGAGCCGTAGTAGTCGCGGTCGACCGCCTTCCAGCCGAACACCCCGCCGTAGAAGCGCCGGGCCTCCTGGACGTCGCGGCAGGCGAGCTCCGCCCAGCACATCGCGAACGGCTTGTTGACGATGCCGAACTCGATGGCGTTGCCGGGCGTGGCGACCCCGAAGTCGACGCCCTCCGGGTCCATGCAGAGCGCCATGGACCCGATCCCGGCGTAGTTGGTCGGCGGGATGAGCTCCTGCCCGCCCAGGGCTCGGACGGTGTCGACCGTCTCCTGGAGGTCCTCCACCTTGAAGTAGCAGGTCCAGGAGGGCGGCTGGGCGTCGTCGGCGAGCGACTGCATCCCCGCCACCTCCGGCCCCTGGACGTCCCCGAGCGTGAACATCGTGTAGTCGCCGTAGTCGGGGACGTTGAGGGTGTAGGAGTACCAGCCGAACAGTTCGCAGTAGAACGTCCGGGCCTCGTCCGGGCGGGGGCTGGCGAGGTCGATCCAGCCCGGCCAGCCCGGCTCCGGCCTCACCGGCTCCGGCGTCATCGGCTCCTGCGTCATCGGGCCTCCCTGGGGCCGTCGTCGCGTGCCGGGGTGATCACGGCCAGCCGGGCGCCGGCCGGATCGGCGAGCACCGAGTACCGGCCCGGCTCGATGTCGGTGGGCTGGAGCAGGACGCGGCCTCCGAGCTCGGCGGTCCTGGCGGCGGTCGCGTCGCAGTCCTCGACCCAGAAGTACGGGATCCAGTGCGGCTCGGCCTCGTAGGCGTACCGGCTCAGCTGCTCGATGGAGACCATGCCGCCGACGGACCAGTCGCCGACCTTGAAGTTGGTGTACGGGGTGTAGTAGTCGCGCTCGACGGTCTGCCAGCCGAAGACCTTGCCGTAGAAGCGGCGCGCCTCCTCGGTGTCCCGGCACGCCAGCTCCACCCAGCACATCGCGGAGGGCTCGTCGACGACGCCGGCCCCCTTCAGGTTCCCGGGCACCCACAGCGCGAAGTCGGCGCCCTCGGTGTCGGTGCACAGCGCCATCTGCCCGAGGTCGGAGACGTCCGTCGGGGGCACCAGTTCCCGCCCGCCCGCGGCCTTGATCGTGTCGAGGGTGGCGTCGATGTCGTCGGTGCGGAAGTAGCAGGTCCAGGACGGCGGCTGGGCGTCGTCGGCGAGCGACTGCATCCCCGCCACCTCCGGCCCCTGGACGTCGCCGAGGGTGAAGACGTCGTAGTCGCCGAGCTCGGGGACCGTGAGCGTGTAGACGTACCAGCCGAACAGGCGGCAGTAGAACTCCCCCGACGCCTTGACGTCGGGGCTCGCCAGCTCGGCCCAGGAGGGGCGGCCGGCGGCGTGTCCGGTCACTTCGGGCATGGTCCCGCCTTCGGAGCGCGCATGAACACCACGTTATGGGCGGATGTGCCATCACGGCGGGCGCGGCGATGCCGGAATACCCCAAAGACCAGCCAAAACTTGACCAAAGCGGGCGAGCCTAGACGCTCACCACTTCCTGCAGCAGACCCCATACGAAGTGGGCCACATAGGACGATCCGTCGGGGGTGGAGAAGCCGACATGCCAGCGGCTCGGCGCGTCGCCGTCCTGGTGCGCGAGGCCGTCCCACCGCGCGGCCAGGTCGCCGACCACGCACGTCCACGGGACGAGGTCGTCGACGGTGCGCAGCTCCGGCACGGGCGCGTCCTCCGGGCGGACGAGCCACTCCTGCGCGACCGACCCGTCCGGCGCCATCATGATCTCGAACCGCAGGCCGGGCCACAGCGGGAACGGCGGCCAGGAGGCCACCTCGCACACGACGTCGCCGACGCGGCGCTCCCCCGCGTCGGCGGGGCCGAGGACCGCCTCGTAGCGGCGCCGGCCGCGCGGGAACGTCCGGGACCGCAGGATCCGCTGCCAGCGGGCGTTGACCTCGCGCATCTCGGTGCGGGAGGCGTTCAGGGCGCGCACCGCGTCCTCGACGAGACCGGGCTGGTAGTCCGCCATGCGGCGCAGCAGCACGAGCTGGAACTCGCGCCGCGCCAACCCCTTCACGCGGCCACGCTACCGCCCGCGCGTCCCGCGACCGCCGGAGTGAGAGGGGTCAGGACTTCTTGGCCCCGATGGCGGCCATCATGGCCGGCCAGCTGAGGTTCACCTCGCGGCGCCAGTACTTCCAGTTGTGCATGCCCGGCCCGTACAGGTGGGAGGTGATGGGGACGCCGGCCCGCTTGGCGGCGTTCACGAAGTTGACGGTCATCTGCCCGGCGAGGTCCTCACCGACGCGGCCCGCGTCGCCGGGCGCCGCGTTGGGGTTGTCGTAGGGGCCCGGCTTGCCGTTGCCGGAGGAGATGTAGAGGCCCGTCCCCTTGAGCTTGCGGACGTTGACGGCGGCGTCGTGCGACTCCCAGTTCGACCGGTTGAAGATCGGGTCGCCCCAGATCTTCGTGCCGGCGTCCTTGTTCATCATGGTCAGCACCGTCGGCATGCCGGGCGCGGTGATGTTGAGCGCGCCGCTGTAGGACGCGGCGTACTTGAAGTAGCCCGGGTGGCGCTCGGCGTAGGTGATCGATCCCTGCCCGCCGGACGACAGGCCCATCGCGGCGCGCGTGGAGCCGGCGTGGAAGTTGGCCTCCATCAGCGGGATGACCTCACCGATGTGGAAGCTCTCCCATTCGGGGATGCCGCCCTTGCCGCCGTTCCACCAGTTGGCGTACGAGCCGTTCGAGCCGCCCTCGGGCATGACGACCATGACGTTGTAGTTCTTGGCCACGTTCTCGATGTGGCCGTCATGGCTCCACGACGTGTACTTGTTGTTGCCGCCGTGGTAGGCGTACACGACCGGGTAGGTCGTGGTGTCGCTCGCCTTCCAGCCCTGGGGGACGAGCACCCGCGTCTGCACGACCGCGCCGAGCGCCGGGGAGGCGATGCTGACGTCGAACTCCTGCGCGTGCACCTTCTTGATCGCGGTGATCGTGGCGCCGTCGGGGGCCTTGCGGTACTTGCCGTCGCCGACGCCGGGCGGGAGGTGCGGCTTCTGGCCGTGCGAGCCGTTGTTGGTGTCGGGGTCGTTCTTGGCGGGCGAGCCGCCGGTCCCGAACGGGTTGCCGCCGTGCGTCAGCGGCACGTTCGGGATCTTGATCGGGGTCTGCTTCGGGGCCGGCGCCGTCGGCGACGGCGACCCGGAGACCTGCGACGGCTGGGTCGGCGGCCCGAAGGACGGGATCGGCTGCGCGTTGCCCGCGGCCTGCGGCTTGCCCTTCGGCACGCCCACCCCGGCCTGCGCGAGCCCCACCATGACGGCGGGCAGGATCACGGCCGCCGCCGCCGTCCCGGCGATGGCGATCTTCCTGTCGGTACGCTTCTTCATGGACTCCCCAGCCGATCGGACCGAACCGGACCGCGCGCCTGTCCCGGCCTTGTGCTCGCTCGCCCGAAGAAACTACTGTCCCGGCAGTCACATTCGCAAGTATTGACAAGAATTCCAATAAAAGTCACGCATTCCGGCTTGCCCGAATGGCGCGGCTCCGGCTCACCACCAGTCCGATCGGCAGCGGAGCGACCTGCAGCACCACCACGCCGCCGATGAGCGCGAGCCGCCGCGCGGCCTGCCCGGCCTTCATCTGGATCGAGATCATGGAGTGCCGCCGCGTCCTCGAGGGGCCGACATCTCCGGCCAGAGCACCGTCGCGAACCTCATCGGGCGCCTCAGCGCCCAGCTCGCCCAGCGCACCGGCCGGCCCCACTCCTCGACCGGCGAGCACGGCGGCATCATGGCGTAGGCGAAACTTCGGGTGAGGGGGCCTTGCGATGGTCGAGCATCCGGCGCCCGTGGTCGTCTCGTCCCGCGGCGTTTACGAGAACCCGTGGATCTCCGTCCGCGAGGACCGGGTGATCCACGCGTCCGGTGAGCCCGGCCTGTTCGGCGTCGTCACGATGACGGACGGCGTCACGATCCTGCCGATCACGCCGGACCGCCGGGTGTTCCTGGTCCGCGAGTACAAGTACGGGCTGGGCCGGCCGTCGATCGAGCTGGTCAGCGGCGGTCTGGACGACGGCGAGGCGCCGATCGCGGCGGCGAGGCGCGAACTCGCGGAGGAACTGGGACTGACCGCACGCGAATGGATCGACTGCGGCCACGTCGACCCGTTCACGGCCATCGTCCGGTGCCGCAACCACCTGTTCATCGCCCGCGACCTGACCGAGGGCGAGGCGGCACCGGAACCGACCGAGCACATCGAGCCGCTCGCGATGCGATTCGACGAGGCACTGGAGATGGTCCTCGACGGGACGATCACGCACTCCGCGACGTGCTGCCTGCTGATGCGTGCGCGCCTGCGCTCGATCGCCTGATCCCTCAGGCGGGGGCGCCCAGGTATCCCTTGATCATCACCACGGCGTCGGTGATGCGCTCGGACTCGGCGATCGGCTGCCGCCAGGACGTGAAGTACCAGTAGCGCCCGCCGTCCCCGTCGTGCGGACGGCAGGTGATCATGTCACCGGCCACCTGCTGGGTGGCACAGCATCCGGCCCTGGACATGTTCCGGACGACCAGACCGCCGGCCACGGTCTCGACCGCGAACCCGTGCACCCTGAGGTGCATGGCGAGAGCCTGGAGCCGGACGTACGACTCGGCACCCGGGTTGCGCTCGTGGTGGTCGGAAACGCTCACGGCCGCCTCCGGACGGACTCGGCCAGCGCGACCCTCTCTGCCAGGCGCGTCTGAGCGTCGCACAGCAACCAGAGTTCGCCCTCATCACGGGCTTGCACCTCCGGCAGGCAGCCGTTGAGCAATTGGTAGTCGCTCAGGCCGCCGAAGCGACGCGCAACGTAACCGTCCCCCATGGCCTCGCCGTACCAGCCGGGCGCGAACTGCCCGTTTTTCAGTGAATCGGTCACTATCGTCCTGCAACTCATCCAAGGAACCTCGTGTCGGAGTTGACGAACCGCTGTGACCACATTCACACCGTGAGTTATGGTCGGCCAGTAACCGCAGGACACCCCCGGTCAAGCGGACAACAAGATCAACTCAACCACGCCGCCTGGTTAACCCCTCCGGAGGCCGTAATGGCTGAGAACCAAGCCCGCATCTTCTTCGGGGAAGAGCTGCGCCGCATGCGCGAGAAGGCCAAGCTCACCGGCAAGGAGCTCGCCGACGCGCTCGGCTGCACCCCGCAGTGGATCAGCACGATGGAGAGCGGCCGCAAGGTATCCGAGCAGAGCGCCAAAGACCTCGACACGTACTTCAAGACGGACGGCCACTTTTACCGTCTATGGAAGCACGCCAACAAAGTCGAAGTACAGATCACCCTTCCGCCCGGGTTCACCGAATACGCCGAACGCGAGAAGAAGGCGTCCGCTATACGCGTCTTCTCGGCGCTTCTCGTGAACGGAATGTTTCAGAACAAGCAATACGCGAGCGCCGTTTTGGGTGCCGAGAGGGCCAGTGGCACGGATGAGCTAGTAGAGCAACGTCTCGAACGCCAAGCAGTGTTCTTGCGCGATCCCCCGCCTTTTGCGTGGTTCGCCTTGGACGAAACCGTGCTCCACCGCATGGTGGGAGGCTCAGAGGTCATGAAGACACAGCTCGCGTTCCTGCTCGAACTCAGCGAGCGACCGAACATCATGATCAACGTCGTCCCCCAAAACGTCGGCTATCACGCAGGGCTTGGCGGGAGCTTCACAATCCTCGGATTCGATGGCTCGGATGTGGCGTATTCGGAGTCGGCCGGGGTCGGAACCCTGATCGAACAACCCGACAAGGTTGCTGGATTCGCTCTACGCTGGGACTTGCTTAGAGGTCACGCGCTCCCCGTAGCAGAGTCACGTGCGCTGATCAGGACGGTTTTGGAGAGCCTATGAACAACACGCACCTCCTCCGCTGGCGTAAGAGCAGCCACAGCGACCACCAAGGCGGCGAGTGCGTTGAGGTTGCGGGGCTGTGGCGCAAGAGCAGCTACAGCGACCATCAGGGCGGCGACTGCGTCGAGGTGGCAGGCCTGTGGCGGACGAGCAGCCACAGCGGCCACAGCGGCGGGGAGTGTGTTGAGGTGGCTGGCCTCGCTCCTGCTGTCGGGGTGCGGGACAGCAAGGATCCGGACGGGCCGAAGCTGATGTTCGGTGCGGCGGCCTGGCGTGCGTTCACGCGCGAGGTCAAGGGCAGCGGGCACGATCTGGGCTGATGTCCCGGGGACCCGGGCGGCGGTGCGCCGCCCGGGTCGTGGTGTGGGGATCAGGGTCCGGTGGTCACTGGGAGAAGACGTAGGTGGCCGTGAGGGTGACGGACTGCACCAGGCAGAATCCGCCCGTCGCCGAGACCTTCTGGTTGCTGAAGGTGACGGTGGCCGGGAGCGTGTCCCCGCCGGAGTAGGTGCCGTTGATGGTGCCGCCGTAGGTGCAGCCGAGGGCCTGGACCGAGAAGCCGGTGATGCTGGCGTTGCCGCCGCTCAGGCTGCCGCTCCACGGCAGGTTCTGCGGCGTGACGCTGGCGGGGCAGCCGGAGATGCTCGCGGAGGTGACCGTGAGGGAGCCGTCGGCGGCGAGGTCGCCGCTGAGGGTGGATCCGCTGCAGGTCACGGCGGTGCCCGCGTCGATCGTCATGTTCCCGGACAGGTTGGCGGTGTAGGGGCCGGCCGTCCAGGCCAGGGCGGGGGCGGCGGTCGCGGCGACGGCGATGGCGGTGGCGGCGGCCGAGGTCGAGGCGATGGCGGCGAGCTTCTTGATGCGGGACAAGGGAGTCCTCATTTCGGGACGGCGGGCGTCGCGCCTGCACCCGGCGAACGGGGTGGGAGATTCCGCGACCCGGGACGCCCCGATCCGCACATGTCGGGTGGGCGGTGGGAGCACCGCGGCGTCGAGGAACGGTGTCCGGAACCGTCGCGCCACTCGACATCGGTTTCCGGTCACCTGGGTAGAACGCGTTCTAGTGAGAACGTAGACAGCGACCGGGGGCCCGTCAATACCCGGATGCGAATTATCAGGTCAAGCCGGGGCTCCACCTGAGACGACAGGAAACTAGAACCGAATTCTGTTTGGATTCGGACGGCAGAATCCCGGCCCTTCGGGCGAGCCGGATCGCATTTCGCCTTACCGGTACCGTCGCGTCAGCAGACGCGCACGGATGGGGATATCTCCTGGTGGACGGGGCTTTGCGGGACCATCCGGTAAGTGTGCGTACCGGCCGTGTCCTCGCTCTGGGACGAGGACACGGTGAAGTCGGGTTCGGCGGCGATGTGGATCATCGGGCTCCGTTCGATCCGGTCATTTTCGCCGCCGTCGCGACGGGCTCGGGCGTAGCCGCGCCGGCCGCCGGCCTGTCCCGGCGTACCAGGGCGAACACCGCGATCCCGGCGGCGATCGCGATCACCCCGGCGGTCGCCGTAGCGGCGTCGAGGGCGGCGGCGAAGGCCGACTCGACCGCCCCGCCGGGCGTCCGGTGGATGACCTCGGCGGCGTGCCCGCCGGCGACCGCGCGGGCCGTTCCGGCCGGATCGCGGACGTCGCCGTGGAGGGAGCGTTCGAGCACGCCGTGGAAGACGCTGCCGAGCACCGCGATCCCGAACGCGAACCCGAGCTGCCGGAGCGCGCTGACCGCGCCGGCCGCGCTCCCGACCCGCTCGGGCGGCACCGCGGCCGTCGCCGCCGCCGTGACGTTCGGCAGCGCGACGCCTACGCCCACCCCGGTGAGCGCGAAACCGGGGACGAGCGCGGACCAGCCCGATCCCGCGGTCAGCACCGACTGGCCCAGCGTCCCCGCGCCGACGAGCAGCAGCCCGATGCCGACGGTGAGCCGTGCCGGGACCGCGTGCAGGAACCGCCCGGTCAGCCAGGACGCGGCGAACGCCAGCCCGCTCATCGGCAGGATCGCGAGCCCGGCGCCGATCGCGCTCAGCCCGGCCACCGACTGCAGCCACAGCGAGGTGTAGAGGAGGTAGCCGAAGGCCGTCCCGGACATCGCCAGCGAGGCGATCATGATCCCGGTGAAGGCCGGCGCGCGGAACAGGCGCAGGTCCACCAGCGGGTGCGGGCTACGGATCTCGACGGCGGCGAACGCGGCCAGCGCGACCGCGCCGGCGGCGAGCCATCCGAGCGTCACCGGGGACGTCCAGCCGGCGTCCCCCGCGCGGGTCAGCCCGTAGGTCACCGCGCCGGCCGCCGCGGCGAACAGCGCGACCCCGGGCAGGTCGATCCGGCGGGCCGCCGGGTCGCGCGACTCGCGCACCACCCGCAGCGTCAGCGCGACGGCCAGCACGCTGACCGGCAGGTTCAGCAGGAAGATCCACCGCCAGCCGAGCGCCTGCGTCACCAGTCCGCCGAGCACCGGCCCGACACCGGCGGCGGCGCCGTTCGCCGCGCCCCAGACGCCGAACGCCGCGGCCCGGTCGCGGCCGTCATAGGAGGCGGTGATCAGCGCGACCGTCGTCGCGAACATCATCGCCGCGCCCGCGCCCTGCACCGCCCGCGCGGCGAGGAGCACCGGCGCGTCCGGTGCCAGCCCGCAGGCCAGCGACGCCAGCGCGAACAGCACCAGCCCGATCACGTACACCCGGCGGCGCCCGGCCCGGTCGGCGAGCGCCCCCGCACCCATCAGCAGCGCGGCCAGCACCAGCGCGTAGACGTCCATGACCCATTGCAGGGAGGAGAACGACGCCCCCAGCCCCACCGCCATGTCCGGCAGCGCCACCGTCACGATGTTCACGTCCACCAGCAGCATGAACGCCCCGAGGCACACCGCCGTCAGGGGCCACCACTTGCCCATCTCGTTCCTCCGCGATCGTCCGTCGTCCGTCCCGGCAACGATCACGCGGAGGATGCCAAGAAACCACTCAGCGTCGGTTCATCTACTAGTTTTCGACATCTTCTACGCTGTGGCGGTGGAAATCCTTGAGGCGGACGATCTCGACCGGCAGCTGATCCACGCCCTCCAACTGGACGGCCGGGCGTCGTTCAGCCGGATCGCGGAGGTGCTCGGCGTCTCCGATCAGACCATCGCCCGCCGGTACCGGCGGCTGCGCACGCGGGACCTGCTGCGGATCGTCGGCGTCCCGTCCGCCGACTCGGCCGCCCACGGCCGGTGGCTCCTCAGGCTCCGCTGCGTGCCCGGCGCCGCGCGGGACGTCGCCGCCGTCCTCGCGCGCCGTCCCGACACCGCGTGGGTGCAGATCGTCTCGGGCGGCACCGAGGTGCTGTGCATCGCGCGGGCCCGCAGCGAGGACGACAGCGAGCAGTTCCTGCTCGACCGGCTCCCCCGCAGCGCCCGCGTCGCCGACATCGCCGCCCACTCGGTGCTGCACACCTACTACGGCTCCCCGCACCGGGTCCGCGGGCTCAGCGCGCTCACGCCGCGGCAGGTCCGCGACCTCACCCTGGACCCGGTGCCCGAGACCGCGGACATCGGGCCGCTGAGCGACGGCGACCAGCGGCTCCTGGACGTGCTGGCCCGGGACGGCCGGGCCGCGCAGGCCGAGCTCGCCGCCGCGACCGGATGGTCCCAGTCCACCGTCGGCCGCCGCCTCGACCGCCTCCGGGCCAGCGGCGTCCTGCACTACTACGCCGAGTTCGACCTTCCCTACGTGGGCCTGCACACGGCGGCGCGGCTGTGGGCGAGTGTGCCGCCCGCCGACCTCGCGGCCACCGGGCGGGCGCTCGCCGGGCATCCCGAGGTCGTCTTCGCCGCGGCCACCACCGGCTCCGCGAACCTCGCCGTGCAGGTCGTGTGCCGCGACTCCCGTCATCTTTACCGGTACCTCACCGAACGGGTCGCCGCGTTGAAGGCCGTCCGGCAGCTGGAGACCACGCCGATCGTCCGGAACGTCAAGCGCGCCGGAACGATCCTCGACCCGGCGTTCCGCGCCTCGCGCAGACCGCGCCCGGACGCGGGCCGCTAACCGCCCGCCCGTCCGTCCCGGACGCGGACCGGGACCGGGGCCGGGCGGGGGTCAGCCGAAGCGCTCCCGCAGCGCCGGGAGGAGGTCGGCCTCCGCCCACGTGCGGAAGTCCTTCTGGTGGTCGGGCCCGCTCTGGCAGAACGCGATGTGGGTGAACCCCGCGTCCTTCCACTGCTGGACGGCCTGGAGGTAGTCCTCCACGTTGTCGCCGCACGGCACCGACTCGACGACGTCCTCCGGGCGGACGGTCTGGGTGGCCGCCTCGAAGTTCACCGTGCCCGGAAGCTCGGCCATCACCTTCCAGGCGGGCGCCGAGAACTTCCAGTAGCGGTGCGCCCGCTGCTTGCACTCCTCATAGTCCTGCCCGTAGGCGACGGGGATCTGCCCGTAGACCGGCTTGCCGCCGCCGCCCTCGCGGTGGAAGAGGCTCACCACGTCGCCGACGGGCTGGTCGGAGATCAGCAGGTCCGCGTGGCGCGCGGCCAGCCGCCCGGCGCGCGGCCCGAAGGCGGCCATGCCGATCCGGACGGGCTGGTCCGGCAGGTCCCACAGCTTGGCGGAGTCGACGTGGAAGTGCCGGCCCTCGTAGTTGACGTAGTCGCCGCCGAACAGCGCCCGGATGATCTCGACGGCCTCGGCGAACATCTCGTGCCGGACGTCCACCGACGGCCAGCCGCGCCCGACGACGTGCTCGTTCAGGTTCTCGCCCGCGCCCAGGCCGAGCGTGAACCGCCCGTCCGACAGCACCCCCACGGTGGCGGCCTTCTGCGCCACCACCGCCGGGTGGTACCGCATGATCGGGCACGTCACGAACGTCATCAGCGGGATGCGGTGGGTGGCCTGGGCGAGGGCGCCGAGCACCGACCACGCGTAGGCCGAGTGGCCCTGGTCCTCCAGCCACGGGAAGTAGTGGTCGGAGATGACGGAGTAGTCGAAGCCGGCGTCCTCCGCCTCGACGAGGTCGGTGACGAGCTGTTTGGGCGGTGTCTGCTCGCAGAGCAGGGTGTATCCGAATTCCATGACGGCTCGGATACCCCCGGGAACGCGCCCAATCGTCAAGACGCTCGAGATTCAGTTGCCGAGGAGGTCCATGATGTCGTCGGCGTGGTCCTCCTCCTCGGCGAGGATGTCCTCCATGAGGCGGCGGGTGGTGACGTCCCCCTCCCCGAGCCACCGGATGATCTCCTGGTACGACTCGATGACGATCCGCTCGGCGACCAGGTTCTCCTGGAGCATGCCCTTGAGGTCGCCGTCGTCGAAGGTCTCGTACGTGGTGTGCGAGCGCGCCGCCAGCGTCTCGGGGTTGAAGTCGGGGTCGCCGCCCAGCTGGCTGATCCGCTCGGCGGCGCGCATCGCGTGGTCGCGCTCCTCGTCGGCGTGCTCGGTGAACTCGGCGGCGACCTGCGCCCGGTCGATGCCGGTGGCGCTGATCGCGTGCTGCGAGTAGCGCATCCAGCAGACGATCTCGGTGGCGAGCACGTCGTTGAGGACGCCGATGACCTCCTCGGGGTTCCGCTTGTAGCCGGTCGTCACCGGCCCGTCGGCCATCTTCTCCCGGGCCCGTTCCCGGATCGCCGCCACGTCGATGCTGAAGCTGTTGTCGGCCATGCCTCTCCTCCTGGTCAGCGCGGACGCTGCTTCCCCTACCCAGCAGGCGATCTCCATGCCTGCGCGGAAGGGGCCGCGCGGACGGCGCCGCGGTGGCGCGTCCCGGTGGCGGCCCGCCCTGCTTGGCCACCGTGAGTCACACGTGCTATACGTAGAGCTATCTCGTCTCGACCTGAGGCGGGAAAGGGACATCCGGGCTCCACCTTGAGATCCGGGCGTGACAAGGAAGAAAAGGAACCACATGAAGTCCTTCAGCTACACCGAGCTGGACAAGCTGGCCGGCGAGGTTCTGCCGGAGCGCGCCGTGCTGTCCACCCTTCTCGTCGGCGGCGGCAGCGACAACGACAACTCGAACCTCAACTTCAACCACGGCGGCGGCCACGACGGCGGCACCACCGCGGTCGTCCCGAACTGCCAGAGCAACATCAACCACTCGCAGGGCGGCCTCATCGGCGCGCTGGGCCTCAGCTCCGAGAACCCCAGCACGTCCTTCACCTGCGCCGGCAGCTCGGTGGTCTCGGGTCACTGATCCGATTCGACGTGCTCGCGGGCTTCGGCCCGCATGGGAAGGGCCGGCGTTCTCCCGCCGGCCCTTCCCCCCTTTTTCCCGGACGATCTGTTAAGGCAACCGATGAGCCAGACGAACCCTCATGCCTTCAGCTACGCCGAACTCGACCGGCTGACGGGCGAGGTGCTGCCGCAGCGGGCCGTGCTGTCGACCCTGCTCGCCGGCGGCGGCGACAACGGCAACAAGAACATCAACATCAACGACGGCGGATCCGGCGGCTCCGACACCGAGGTCACCTACGCCTGCCAGTACGCCCACTCCACCGGCACGCCCGGCCTGCTCGGCACCGGCCTGTTCGCCGAACCCGGATACACGACGACGACCTGCGTCCCGGTCGTGGTCCACCACGGGTCATGAGCGGAGCGCACCGGAAGTCCACCTCCCAGCGCGGCGCGGACGCGGACGCGGGCGCGCCGGCGCGCCCGGCGCGGCCCGCGGCGGTGGCGCAACCCGCGGCCGCCGCACAGCCGTCGGCCGCCGCACAGCCCGCGGCCGCGGCACAGTCCGCCGGCGCGGGGCAAGCCGTCGGCACGGCCGTACCGGCGGACGCGGGGCGGCCGGTCGCGCCCCTCACCCTGCCGGTCCTCGCCGACGGCGTCGAACTCGTCGGCGAGTTCAAGAACTCCGGCTACCGGGAGCCGCCCCAGCTCGTCTGCCTGCCGAACCGGCAGCTCGTCCGGCTCCCGCCGCTGCTGTTCCTGGTCGCCAAGGCGCTGCACGAGCACCGCGGCCTCGCCCGCACCGCCGACATCGAGACGGCGCTGGACCGGGTGGCCGAGGCGGTCTCGCGGGAGGCCGGCGCCCGGCTCACCGGCGAGCAGGTCGTCTACCTCGCCGACCGCAAGCTCGCCCCGCTCGGCGTCACCACCTACAGCGACGGCACCGCGCCGCGGGTGGTGAAGGCCGACCCGTTCCTCGGGCTGCGGTTCCGGATCGCGGTGTTCCCCGAGTCGGCCACCTGGTTCGTCGCCGGGCTGTTCGCCTGGCTGTTCCGGCCGTTCGTGCTGGTGCCCGCGCTGATCGGGGTCGTCTCCGCCGAGGCCTGGGTGGTGAGCACCCGGTCGATGAGCGTGGCGCTGCAGCACGCCATCCTCGCCCCGGTGAGCATCCTGCTGATCATGGGGCTCGGGGTCGCGTCGTGCGCCTTCCACGAGATCGGGCACGCCGCCGCCTGCCGGTACGGGGGCGTCCGGCCCGGCGTGATGGGGTGCGGCATCTACCTGGTCTGGCCGGCGTTCTACACCGACATCACCGAGTCCTACCGGCTCGGCCGCGCCGGGCGGCTGCGCGCCGACCTCGCCGGCGTCTACTTCAACGGGATCTTCGTGATCGCGCTGACGCTGGCGTACCTGCAGACGGGGTTCGAGCCGCTGCTGGTCGCGGTGCTGTACGTCAACCTGGAGATCCTCCAGCAGCTGCTGCCGACGCTGCGGTTCGACGGCTACTACATCATGTCCGACCTCGTCGGCGTCCCCGACCTGTTCAAGTACATCGGGCCGATCCTGCGGCGGGCGCTGCTGCGCCGCCGCGCCGACGACCGGCTGAACGACCTGAAGCGCTGGCCGCAGGTCTTCGTCACGATGTGGGTGCTGATCATCGTGCCGGTGATGCTGTTCCAGCTCGCGCTGATCTCCACGCAGGTCCCGGCGCTGATCCGGATGGACTGGCGGAAGATCCAGGGGCTGGCCGCCGACGCCGCGCACGGCGCGGGCGCGCTGCAGCTGATCGCCTCCGGGCTGCAGATCGTGCTGCTCGTGCTGCCGCTGCTCGGGCTCGCGCTGATCCTGCTCCGGACGCTGCGCGGGGCGGTGCGGATGGCCGTCCGGTACGTCAACGGGCCGACCGCCGAGCCGGTGCCGAACGCCTGACCCGTCGCCGGGCACCGGCCGCACCGCACAAATCAACGACACCGCGGAAATCACGTTCACCGCACGCGCCGGGCGCCCTCACGGGTGCCCGGCGCGACGCTTGTACGGCAACATTCTCTTACCTTTTCGGATAGGACGCTTGGCGCGGCTCCGAAACGGGAACCTACTCGGAGTAAGTAGCAGAATCCACCCACCCCCCACCGCACTTCACCACCGGGCCGGATAACGGCTCGAAGGCACCTGGCAAGGGCGAGACCCGCCCTTCACCGGGCTGCGCGCATTCGCCGAACAACGGCGCTCCCCTTTCCCTTGCCGGCCCACCCCGCCGGCGTCCCCGGAAGGCCCGCATTGCTCCGACGCCCCACCCCCGGCGCAGGGCCGGGGTTCCTCGCCCTGCTGCTCCCGCTCATCCTGGCCGCCGCGCTCGTCCCGGGCGCCCCCGCGCTCGCCGGCACCGCTTCCGCCGGCACCGCCGCGGCCACCGCGACCGGCGCGAAGGTCGTCGCCGAGACGACCGTCGCCCCCCGCACCATCGATCTCACCGTCCAGTCCCCCGCCATGGGCGACCGGGAGAAGGTGCGCCTTCTCGTGCCGTCCGGGTGGTCGAAGAGCGCCGAGCGGAGATGGCCGACGCTGTGGCTGCTGCACGGCGGCGTGGACGACTACACCGCCTGGACGCGCGGCACCGACGTCGCGTCCCTCACCGCCGGAACCCCCGTCATCGTGGTCATGCCGGAAGGCGGAAGCTGCGGCAATTACTCCGACTGGTGGAACTACGGAGACGGCGGATCACCCGAATGGGAGACCTTCCACATGAAGGAGCTCCGCGCGATCCTCGAGAACGGCTACCGGGCGAACTCCCGCCGCGTCGTCGCGGGGAATTCGATGGGCGGCCTCGGCGCCATGCTGTACGCGGCCCGGTTCCCCGGAATGTTCCAGGCGGCCGCGGCATTCAGCGGGTACGTCGACACCATGTACGGCTACAAGCCGGGCGACGACTCGATCGGCTGGGGCCCGTCGTTCTCCTGCCCCGGCACCGACTGGCGGCGCGTCTGGGGCGAGCCGGACGCGCAGGCCGCGATCTGGCACGCGCACAACCCGACCGACCTCGCCGGCCGCCTCGCCGGCGTGAAGCTGTACGTGGCCTGCGGGAACGGCAAGGCCGGATCGCTCGGCGGGCTCCCGATCACCGATCCCGTCGAGACCGCCGCGAACGACGTCTCGCACGCCTTCGCCGACCGGCTGGACGCCCTCGGCATCCCCGTCACCACCCGCTTCTTCGACGGCCAGCACTCCTGGCCGTACTGGCAGCGCGACCTCCACGACGCCTACCCGATGCTGATGCGGGCCCTCGGCATCGCGTGAACGGCAGCACCCCAGGCCGCCGCCCTGCACAGT
This sequence comes from Actinomadura napierensis, assembly GCF_039529375.1. Classification (NCBI taxonomy): domain Bacteria; kingdom Bacillati; phylum Actinomycetota; class Actinomycetes; order Streptosporangiales; family Thermomonosporaceae; genus Actinomadura; species Actinomadura napierensis. The sequence goes on along the minus strand of NZ_BAAAMR010000063.1, from coordinate 2,641 downwards.
GTCAGGGCGGCGGCCTTTCCGCGCGTCAGCCCGCGCCGGGCTCGGCGCGTCTGATGCCCGTGGAGCCGCGCCATTCCAGCAGCAGGACGGTCGCGTCGTCGTCGAGCCGGCCCTCGTGGTGCTGCAGGATGCTGTGGACGAGCCGGCGCAGCGTCTCGGGGACCGGCAGGCCGTCGGCGTTGCGGCGGATGATGAAGTCGACGAACCGGACGAGCCCGAACTCCTCCTTGTTCGGGTCGCGCGCCTCCACGATCCCGTCGGTGTAGAGCAGCAGCCGGTCGCCGGGCTCGAGCTGCTCGCGGCACACGGACGGCTCGACGCCGAGGTCGGTGCCCAGCGGGTGGCCCGGCTCGCACTCCAGCGTCGCCACCCAGCGGCCGCCGCGGATGACGACCGGCGGCGGATGGCCGTGCGAGATCCACGACAGGCTGCCGGTACGGGTGTCCAGCTCGGCCAGCACCGCCGTGACGAACCGTCCCGAGTCGTCCTCCTCGATCAGCACCTCCTCGATGGCGCGCCCGCTCTCCACCAGGCCCGCGCCCTGCAGCCTGCTGTTGCGGTGCGCCGCCACCGCGAGGTTCGCCGTGATGCCGGCCGAGGTGTCGTGGCCCATCGCGTCGAAGACGGCCAGGTGGACGGTGTCGCCGGCGAGGCCGTAGTCGAAGGTGTCGCCGCCCAGCTTGTACGCCGGCTCCAGCGCCGCGCCGATCACCATCGCGTCGTTGGCGAACGTCATCGGCGGCAGCAGCCGCCACTGCATCTCCGCCGACACGGTCATGTCCCGGGTCCGCACCAGCCGGGCGAGCGAGTCGCTGGACGGCCCCTTGCTGACGATCATCAGCGCGACCAGGTCCGCGAGGAACTTGGCGGTCGCCGCGGCCTCGGCGTCATCGGGCGCGGTGGTGACCCGCATGACGCCGATCCGCTCCGTGCCGTCCAGGATCGGGACCCAGAGGTGGTGGGCGCCGTCATCCTCGGGGTGCCCCGTCACCGTCTCCACGGTCCGGTAGGCGCGGCCGGCCAGGGTTCCCTCGACGCGCAGCTCCTCCGGCTCGTCCCCGGATCCGCGCCCGGCGTCGGCGCCCCGGCCGGTCAGCAGCCGCAGGACCTGCTGCTGGAGGTCCACCACGTAGATGCGCACGTCCGCGAGGCCGGCCGGCGCGGCGTGGCCGGCGACCATGTCCGGCAGCTGCTCCAGCGAGATCAGGTGGCTGGCGTCCAGCATGTCGCGCAGCAGCCGCTCGCCGCCGGGCCGCCCGTCCGGCCGTCCATCGGTGCTCATCGGTACCTCCGGGTGGGGCCCTACCCGGCATCGTCCCTGGTAAGTCGCGCCGCGCCGGCGGGCCGTTCGCGGTCGGAGCGCGGCCAGACGTAGGGGAGATCGTCCGGAATGTCCGGGAACAGCGGCCCGTAGTGGCCCGGGTCCTTGCGGACGAGCGCGGAGCGGTGGCTCAGATGGAACGCGGGCTCGCCGAGCCACGGCGGCGCCTCCCCGGCGCGGGCCAGGGCCGCCTGGTCGCGCACCGGCGCGGGGCCTCCGGCGGCGGCGAGGTCGGCGGTCATCGTCGCGGCGCAGGTGTCGGCGCGTCCGAGCGCGGACCAGCCCGCGCAGATGTCCAGGCCGTAGCGGACGAGCGCCTCCTCGTACCCGGTCCACATCAGGACCGCGGGATGGCGCTGCCAGCCGTATCCGGGGACGGTGAGGGCCCGCAGCACCTGGAGCGCCTCGACCCGCTGCTTGCCGAGCCGCCGCGGGTCCAGGACGCGGGCGGTGGCGGCGAAGTCGGGGCAGGGCAGGAACGTCTGCACGCCCCTCCCCTACCCGCCACCCCGGGCCTCACTTGGGCAGCAGCGCGGCGAATTCGGGTTTCAGCAGGTCGCGGACCTTGGCGTAAGGGGCACCGAAGTCGAGGTTGCCGCAGCCGTCGCTGCCGGAGTCCAACCAGGCGAGCTGGAAGTCGGACGGGGTGAGGAAGGCGCTCAGGTGCGGCGGGGTGTGCCCGGCGCCCTTGTACAGGCCCTCGGGCGCGGTGGCCTGGAAGTCACCGGGCCGCCAGGCCTTGCCCCCCGAGCAGTCGGGCTCCCACGGGCGCCCGTCACGCTGGACGAGCCGCGACTTCAGCGTCCCCACCCCGGCGGCGGTCAGCGTGCCGGGGCGGAAGACGTCGGCCGCGGTGATCCGGCGGCCGGTGCGCAGGTCGACGGTGACGACCTCGCCGCCGGGGGCGCCGTCGGCCTTCTGGCACCAGTCGGACATCTGGAAGTACCGGACCGACACCAGGCGCGGGCCCTGGAGCCCCAGGCGCGTCTGAACGGTCACGGTGGTCGGGGTGCTCCCGCACGCGACCTGCTTGCGGCTTTCCTTCGCCAGCGCGATCAGCTCGTCGAGCGGGGCGCGGAGCGCGGCGTTGATGCGCCGTTGCAGAGCCGCGTCGTGCAGTCCGGTGACGGTCGCGTACTTCGCGCCGTCCACCTTGACGGACGTGCCGGGGATCGTCTCGGTCTGGGCGGCGAGGGCCAGGACAGGGTGGTCCTTCGGGGGCGGCTTGGTGGAGTCCTTCGTCGCGTACACGGCGCCTCCGGCCGCGGCGGCGACGACGACGGCGCCGGCCGCCGCCAGCGCGCCCTTGCCCGCGGCGGT